>NZ_JBFRMK010000385.1:0-7421 GCF_041470405.1 Shewanella sp. 10N.286.45.A1 | reverse complement strand
TGTCATTACTCACTTTGAATTAGCCTGCCTTGAATTAGCTCGCCAATAAAGACTCTTAGTAGATCAACTTCTTATAATGATTGGGATAATTAGCTTACCGTTTTAGCCTCAGCACTATATTGCTTAATATATTTGTCTTCGAATACATCTCGCGGTAAAGGTTTGCTGAAGTAATAACCTTGCCCAATTACGCAGTCGCGTTCCTGTAGCCACTTTAACTGGTCTTCATTTTCGATTCCTTCAGCGACAACCTTCAATTCAAGCTGTTTTCCAAGCATCAAAATGGTCGATGCTATCGCACTTTCTTTTGGAAGATCAGATACAAAGCAACGATCAATTTTCATCGTGGTGATAGGTAAATGGCGTAGGTATGATAGTGATGAGTAGCCAGTACCAAAGTCATCAACCGCGATACCGAAACCTGCAGAACGTAACTCTTCTAATTTCTTAATCGCCAATTGGACGTCATCCATTAACGAGGTTTCGGTGATCTCTATCTCTAATAGCCCAGGGGCTATTTGATAACGAAGCGCTGCTTTTTTGATATCAGGCACAAGGCTGGAATGTTCAAACTGTTGTGAGGCAACATTGACTGCAATAGGTAAAGAAAGATTGAAGTCATTTTGCCACTTTTTAATCGTACGGCAGCTCTCTTCTATCACCCATTGTCCAAGTGGAATAATAATTCCAGTCTCTTCTGCGACAGGTATAAATGACATAGGACTAATTAGTCTGCCATCTTTTTTCCACCTAATTAAGGCTTCACAACCAATAAGTTGCCCTGTTTGAATATCGAGCTTAGGTTGAAAGTGTAATACAAACTCTTTATTTATCAGTGCGTCATGTAGTGATGCTTCAGTTCTTAATCGCACTGCTGCACGTTCAGTCATTTGTTGCTTGAAAAATGCCCATTGATTGGTACCAGCAGCTTTAGCGCTGTACATGGCGATATCTGCATGGCGGATAAGATCTTCTGCTGCGAGACCATCATCAGGAAAAATGGATATACCGATAGACGCTGCAGGATGAATCGCATGCTCATTTAACTGCATTTGAGTATTGAGTTTGAGCAAAAGTTTACTGACAAAATCGGCGGCTTGGCAGGGGGTGCTAAGGCCGTCAGCGAGAATAACAAATTCATCACCGCCTAAGCGCGCAACGGTGCCTTTTTCTGCGACTGAACTCTCAAGAATTCGCGCGATTCGCACAAGAAACTGATCGCCTAAGGCATGCCCTAAGGAGTCATTGATATTTTTAAACCTATCCAAATCAATGAACAGCAATACAAACTGTGTTTTTTGTGTTTTAGCTCTTTGTATTGTCACTGCAATGGTTTCGAGCAATAGTGCTCTATTAGGTAGGCCAGTAAGAGCATCTCTGGTCGCCATTTTTCTAAGCTTGTTTTGTGTTTTGGAGAATTGCACCAATATTTGATTGAGTTTACTGGTTACAAGACCGAGTTCATCATCTTTGTGAGCTCGAGATGTTGGAAGCAGGTTTTCTGCGGGCGATTCGGGATCAATTTTGTCAATTGCTTCGCTTATTCTGGCTATAGGCTGAGTTAAAAATCGATGAAAAACGATTGAAAGCACCAGTGTAAGTAAAAAAGCGCGAGCTAAGGTTCCCCAAAGGCTGTAACTTAAGCTTGAAAATAATGAGCGGGTCAGTTGCTGCACATCATAATGCAAAGTGAGTTCGCCAATTATTTCCTTATTGGGCTCTTTATTAGTGTAATTGGGTCGGTATAGTAAACGGGATACTTGGTTAAGATCGCCAAACAGCTCATTGCTTATCTTTATGAATAATCTTGATGATGCTATATGGCTTGAATTTCTAACGGCGACAAAGCGGCTATTGTCATCAAGCATTATGGTTGCAGAGCCGATGTTATCGACTTTTAACAGACCTTGTATGGTTTGAGCTGCTAATGTTTCGTCCATCGCCCAGACAGCATTTGTTGCTGGTTGTTCGACGGAATTAAGCAGTTCTTGCTGTGTCGACATCAACTGTTGGCGTTCTTCGACAAAAACTAGCGAAATTTCAACTAGAAAAATTGCAAAAGCAAAAAATAACGTTGAAGAAACAACAAGTATTGTTTGCTTCCACGTTAGCGATTTAAAATTTTCCTTTCTCAACTTTTTTCCTTTATTTTAATAGCTTATGAACGCTTTGATAGGTAGTTAGTTGTGTTCAGGCAAACGTAGACATCGTAATATCTCCACTTTAGAGAAAAGATTCCGCTTTGTCATTAATCTATTCCCTTTATCTATTGAATAAACTTGCAGTATACTTACGCGCGTAATTAAGGTAATTAAATTTAAGGAATGGTTCACGTGAATCCAATCGTAAAGAGTTTTGAATATGGTCAGCACACAGTTACATTAGAAACTGGTGTTATCGCACGTCAAGCAGACGCTGCTGTTTTAGCAAGTATGGGTGATACAACAGTCCTTGTTACTGTTGTCGGAAAGAAAGCTGAAGAGCCAGGTCGTGACTTTTTCCCGCTAACCGTTAATTACCAGGAAAAGACATATGCCGCTGGTAAGATCCCAGGCGGATTTTTCAAGCGTGAAGGTCGTCCATCTGAAAACGAAACATTGATTGCACGTCTAATCGACCGTCCAATCCGTCCTCTATTTCCAAATGGTTTCAAAAATGAAGTTCAGGTAATTATCACAGTCGTTTCAGTCGATCCTGAAATCAACCCTGATATCATTTCAATGATTGGTACTTCTGCTGCATTAGCTATCTCTGGTTTGCCTTTCAATGGCCCACTAGGTGTTGCCCGCGTTGGTTACACAAACGGCGAATACGTGCTTAACCCAGATGTGACTCAGCTTGTTGATAGCGAGCTTGACTTAGTTGTTGCTGGTACTGAAGGTGCGGTACTAATGGTTGAGTCAGAAGCGGCTTCTCTACCAGAAGAAGTGATGCTTGGTGGTGTGGTTTATGGTCATGACCAACAGCAAGTTGTTATTAATGCTATTAGCGAACTAAAAGCTGAAGCGGGCAAGCCTGCATGGGATTGGACTGCTCCAGTTCAAGATCAAGAGCTTGTTGCTAAAATTAAAGACTTGGCTGAATTAGGTCTTACTGAAGCTTACCAAATCGAAGTTAAGCAAGATCGTTACACTCAAGTTGGTGTTGTTAAATCTGCTGCTAAAGAAGCATTACTGGCTGAAAATCCAGATGCTGATTTGCGCGAGATAGACGGCCTTCTTGGTAGCTTAGAGAAGAAAGTTGTTCGTAGCCGTATCATTGCTGGTAACCCACGTATCGATGGTCGTGAGCCAGATATGGTTCGTGCGCTAAACGTAATGGCTGGTGTACTTCCACGTACACACGGTAGTTCACTGTTCACTCGTGGTGAAACTCAAGCACTTGTTACTTGTACTCTTGGTACAGAACGTGATGCACAGAAAGTTGACAGCATCATGGGCGAATACACAAACCGCTTTATGCTTCACTACAACTTCCCTCCATACTCAGTGGGTGAAACTGGTTTTGTTGGTTCACCTAAGCGCCGCGAAATCGGTCACGGTAAGCTAGCATGGCGTGGTATTAACGCTGTTATGCCATCTGCAGAAGAATTTCCGTACAGCGTTCGTGTTGTATCTGAGATCACTGAATCAAATGGTTCAAGCTCAATGGCTTCTGTATGTGGTACTTCACTTGCGCTTATGGATGCAGGTGTACCAATCAAAACATCAGTTGCAGGTATCGCAATGGGTCTAGTTAAAGAAGGCGACGACTTCGTTGTTCTTTCTGACATCCTAGGTGATGAAGACCATCTTGGTGATATGGACTTTAAAGTAGCAGGTACTCGTGACGGTATTACTGCACTGCAGATGGATATCAAGATTGAAGGTATCACTAAAGACATCATGCAGATTGCTCTACAGCAAGCCTATGGCGCTCGTGTTCATATCCTAAACGTAATGGACCAAGCGATTGGTTCACATCGTGACGATATCTCTGATCACGCACCACGTATCACAACTCTTAAGATTAACCCTGAGAAGATCCGTGACGTTATTGGTAAAGGTGGTGCAACCATTCGTGCACTTACTGAAGAGACTGGTACTACGATTGAACTTGAAGATGACGGCACAGTTAAGATTGCCTCTTCAAATGGCGAAGCAACTAAAGAAGCTATCCGTCGTATCGAAGAGATCACTGCTGAAGTTGAAGTTGGTACTGTTTACAACGGTAAAGTTGTTCGTATCGTCGACTTCGGTGCATTCGTGACAATTCTTCCTGGTAAAGATGGTCTAGTTCATATTTCTCAAATCGCTGAAGAGCGTGTTGCGAATGTGTCTGACTACCTAGAAGTTGGCCAAGAAGTTAAAGTTAAAGTAATGGAAGTTGACCGCCAAGGTCGTGTGCGTCTTTCTATGAAAGAAGCTGCGCCAAAAGCTGAAGCTCCTGCTGCAGAGTAAACGTTAATCGTTTATTCAAAAGGAGGCCCTAGTGGCCTCCTTTTTTGTTGGCGTTATTTACCACTTTATATCGCAAGATTTATCGTCATATTTGGGATTATTTGCTGTAAATGAGATTATTTTTCAATTCCTTGATAGCAGTAGTAACAGGGGATTGCTATGATTGGAGCTATTGCTGAACTCAAAAGGTTAAATGGATGAATCAAAAGATGCGTACCACTGCAATTGCAGTGATGGCTGGGATCAGTATATTGCTGACCGGATGTGTATCAACTCAAGCAGGTAGTAACCAACCTGATGCTATTAAAGTCGCTCCCGTTTCCCCCGACTATAAGCTTGAGATAACGTTAGCTAAGCTAAATGAAATCCTTTCTAGTGTTGAATTAACCCAGGAGCAGCGCGCGCGTTTCCATTATGATCGCGGTGTGATTTACGATCGTGTCGGCTTACGTATTTTAAGCCGAATCGATTTCCATCAGGCATTAAAGTTACAGCCTAACCTTGCCGATGCGTATAACTTCCTTGGTATTTACTACACCCAAGAAAATGAGTTCGAAAGCGCTTATGAGGCATTTGATGCAGTACTCGAGCTGTCTCCTGATTACGACTATGCTTATTTGAATCGCGGCATCTCTCTCTATTATGGGGAGCGATCTGAATTAGCCGTATCGGATATGGACATGTTCTATAGCAGAGACCCTTCTGATGGTTATCGTGTGTTATGGCTGTATCTTGCTGAAAGAGAAATTGATGAGCAAGCTGCCACTGCCAGAATGATAGAAAACCGTGCCAAATTAAATCCAGATGCTTGGTCAAGTGCATTAGTTGATTATTACCTTGGTAAGAAAGACAAAGAAGCGGTATTCGCGTTAGCAAAAGAGGGTTTAAAGCACCCAAATGAATATGCTGAACGTTTATGTGAAGCCTACTTCTATATGGCAAAAATTGCCCAGCAACGTGGTGAGAATGCCGAGGCTGCTAATTACTTCCGTTTAGCATTAGCGACAAACATCTATGATTTTGTTGAGCATAGATATGCACGTCTTGAACTTGCACGAGTAGCTGCAGCAATGGCGCCTACAGTTAACTAGGTATTATTGATCTTGCAGAAGCCTCCTTTAAGGAGGCTTTTTTATTGCTCGAATGCGATTTTGAATTCGTTTTAAGCTGCAGCACTGGTAGCCAAAATTTAGGTGAACAGCTATAATTGCCGCCTTTGTGAACTCCCAGAATTACAGGTATACATGTCAGGCTATAAAGTTGAGGTCGACAAACGTCGCACTTTCGCCATCATCTCTCACCCAGATGCGGGTAAAACCACCATTACTGAAAAGGTTCTTTTATTCGGCAACGCGTTACAAAAAGCGGGCACAGTAAAAGGCAAAAAGTCAGGTCAGCATGCTAAGTCTGACTGGATGGAGATGGAAAAAGATCGTGGTATCTCGATAACTACCTCTGTCATGCAGTTTCCATACAATGATGCGTTGGTTAATCTTCTCGACACACCTGGTCACGAAGATTTCTCCGAAGATACCTACCGTACGCTTACAGCAGTTGACTCCTGTCTAATGGTGATTGACTCGGCGAAAGGTGTAGAGCAACGTACTATTAAGCTGATGGAAGTTACTCGTCTGCGCGATACGCCAATTGTCACCTTTATGAACAAACTTGACCGCGATATTCGTGATCCCATTGAGCTGATGGATGAAGTCGAAGAGGTGCTTAACATTAAGTGCGCACCTATCACTTGGCCAATTGGTGCCGGTAAAGAGTTTAAAGGGGTTTACCATCTTTTGCGTGATGAGGTGATCTTGTACCAAAATGGTATGGGTCACACCATTCAAGACTCTAAAATTATCAAAGGTCTTGATAACCCAGAACTTGATGAAGCAATCGGTAGCTATGCTGAAGAGATCCGTGATGAGATGGAGCTTGTAGCAGGCGCATCGCATGAATTTGATCGTGAACAGTTCTTGAAAGGCGAGTTAACCCCAGTTTATTTTGGTACCGCATTAGGTAACTTTGGTGTTGATCATATTCTTGACGGTATCGTTGAGTGGGCGCCTATTCCGCAGCCTCGTGAAACTGAAGCACGAGATATTGAGCCAACAGAAGCAAAGTTCAGCGGGTTTGTATTTAAGATCCAAGCGAATATGGATCCTAAGCATCGTGACCGAGTCGCATTTATGCGGATCTGCTCTGGTCGTTATGAGCAGGGCATGAAGATGCACCATGTTCGTTTAGGAAAAGATGTTAACGTTAGTGATGCATTAACGTTTATGGCGGGCGATCGTAATCGCGCAGAGGCAGCCTACCCTGGCGATATTATTGGTTTGCATAACCATGGCACTATTCGTATCGGTGATACCTTTACTCAAGGCGAGAAGTTACGCTTTACTGGAGTGCCCAACTTTGCCCCTGAGATGTTCCGTCGCATTCGCCTTAAAGACCCATTAAAGCAAAAGCAGTTACTAAAGGGCTTAGTACAGCTTTCAGAAGAGGGCGCTGTACAGGTATTTAGACCACTAGACAGCAATGATTTAATTGTAGGTGCGGTAGGTGTACTGCAGTTTGAAGTGGTCGTTGGTCGCTTAAAAACTGAGTACAAAGTTGAAGCTATCTATGAAGCGATTAGCGTTGCTACTGCACGTTGGGTTTATTGTGATGATCACAAGAAATTAGATGAGTTCAAGCGTAAGTGCAGCATGAACTTAGCCCTTGATGGTGGTGATAACCTTACTTATATCGCACCGACAATGGTTAATCTAAACCTTTCGATGGAACGTTATCCTGATATTGAGTTTGCTAAGACACGAGAAAATTAACCTCAGCAACTGATATTCAATACTAAAACCCAAGCCATGACTTGGGTTTTTTATTGGCTGTTTATTGTGAGGTTGAAGCAGTCAAAGATTTGATTCATTGCTTCTATTTTTTATGACTAGAATGCGTTACGAGCTCTTCACTTATACCAATTGCATT
>NZ_JBFRMK010000384.1:0-1822 GCF_041470405.1 Shewanella sp. 10N.286.45.A1 | reverse complement strand
CTGAGGGGCTCTGAACGGGTTAAATACTTAATGCTATTGGTATAACAGCACTATCGCCGTCTGTATGACCGGGTCCCATATGACGCATTTTTAGAAGGAACATCAAAAAGCTGTATGATTAATAATAAGTAAAAACCAAATCATAAACTGCAGCATCATTTTCTTCAGATTCAAATTTTGCTATTAGATTGAAGTCCTCGCGGGATACATCAATTTCATCATAGTTATCGTTAGCATCTGTATAGTGTTCTAGCATTCCCTTCTTATTCAGTGGCAGTTTTAGCAACTTAACAGATTGAAAAAATGCATCATTGTTATAACCTGTAAAGAAAGGTTCGCTGACATGAGCTTGGCCAAGTGCTGTACCATGAAATTGTAATAGGACATTGTTGCCGACTAGCCACCACTGTTTGTGATCATTGGCGATATTTATCTTATTGGCTTGAGGGATTTGTTTCATTAAGTTCAATAATGTGAGTGACTTAACGTTATTAGGCTGTAGATGTTTATAGAGCCAATGTTCTTGAATCGATGTTAATTGAGGAAGGGATGGCCTTGCAGATTCGTCTATTTTACTCGTATAGGTGAAGTTAGTCAGCAAAGTTACGGGGTCATCTTTTGTCGTTGGATGAAACTTATCAAACTGCAATATAATACGTTGTTGTTTTTGAGTAATAATAATCTGCTCTGGCAGTTCTGTAATATCGTGTTTAGAGAGGGAGTTTCTTACTTGCTCTATGGAATTTTTTTGAGCGATTTTGTCTTCTATTCGCCAGCGCTTGTCATCAAACCCATCCCTGAATCCAATATTATTTTTCCCCGCACCATTTAATATGCTGAACGTTGAACTAACTGATTTAAGTTTATCAGCTGAATAAGTAAACCAGAGATTACGTCCATAGCCCCAGACTTTATCGTTATTATCTAAAGTCAATATAATGCTTGGAGGACCTAACTTTTGGGCTGTTTGTGTTGTACTGACCCCTAAATTGATGCCGTAAACACCAGTTGAAAATGAGACATTCGCTGGAGGAAGGGTTGTTTCTTGAGCGAGCATTGCAGGCTCTTTTGCCGTGATGATGCTGCTGTGGCTTACTGTATAACTATATTGGGTTGACTGGAGCGCAAAACCTTTAGTTGTATAAGAGGCGCGATCGTTGCTATACGATTTGTCGCCATTACAGAGCTTATATGCTTGTGCTGCTATATGTATTTTTAAGTCAGTTGTACGCACAACTTTAGGTCCAGCTCTACGTCCTGTCCTATTTTTCTCTTTGGTTATTTTTATATTTTCTACATTAGTTAATAGCATAACCTCAGCACCTAGTGCTGTTGCATCTTGGCGTAATTGTTGTAGCGCTAGTACGAAAGCAGGACTGTCTTCTATAGCTCCTAAATCTGAGTAATCTAACACTTCCACGTTAAGGTAATGAGGTGCAAAAGTTTTAGTTATACAGTTAGGTTTATAATCGACTATGGGAGCCCCTTCATTGTCAGCAGCTTGCGCACTCACTATAAAAGTTAGGCTTATAGATACGAGGCATTTTATCTTGCTTATCATTATGCACAGTTCCTTGTGACAGATAGAGTTTAGTTTTCTAATTTTGAGTTTGAATAGTAACGATATTAAATTATATCCAACTTTAGTAAAGGCTAAAGGTGCCGTAAAGTGTACAGATAGTCGGTGAACTTAATCAAAGACCTTTGTACAGTGTTTCTATCCATTTATCTTCCGAGATAAAATTCCAGCTCCAGCCTTTCCACTTTTCTGGTAAGCCTTGTTTCTTTAGATCTTTTAGTGCGATACCAGATTGCTTTTGAT
>NZ_JBFRMK010000383.1:1673-3320 GCF_041470405.1 Shewanella sp. 10N.286.45.A1 | reverse complement strand
AGCATTTTTAGCTAAATCCGATAACTAATAGACCTATATCAGATTTATTATTTGATAACTCGATTAAATTAAGCACTACTTTCTAACTATAACTATAACTAGAAGCCATTATGAATTATAAAAACTGGCCAGTAGCCAAACAGATCGGATTGGTCGCATTTATTCTCACCATGATCGTTTTTGGCATTTTAGGCAGCATCTCCTATATGTCTGCTTCAAATTTACTAACAGAAAAAGCAGAAACTGCACTGCAAGCACAAATGCATGGCACCGCTGATCTAATCGAACTGCAATACGACAGCTTATTAGCGCTTGCTAATCGTAATGCCGATGTTTTTAGAGCCATGTATCCAGGGAACTTTCATAAGCCTGATAGAACGGTTCGAGTCATGGGAAAAGCGACCCCTGCACTGGTTCATGAACGAGAGCAGATCAACTCCTCTAAGAGTAAGGTCGATCGTTATTCGAAACTAACAGGCGGTAACGCAACGGTATTTGTAAGGGATGGCGAAGATTTTATGCGTATCGCTACCTCCTTAAAAAAGGCTGATGGCAAGCGAGCCCTCGGTACTCATCTAGGTAAAAGCCATCCTGGTTACGCTACATTGCTTAAAGGGCAAGTCTTTGAGGGATACGCTCGTATCTTTGGTAAAGACTATATGACCGTTTACCGTCCAATAAAAAGTGCCTCTGGCGAAGTTATTGGTATTCTCTATATCGGTTTTGATATCAGTGCTTCGCTAGAGCAACTTCGTAAAGCCACTAACAGCTTACGTTTAGAAGAATCAGGTAGCTTCCTTATCATTCGTAAGTCAGACAATACTATTGTGGCTCACCCAGGTGATGAGGTCGGCGCTGAAGTCAGCAATCAGGTGCTAAACGGTATCACCATTGAGCAAGCATTAATGGACAGAGGCTCATTTGAGTACCGCAATAATAATGGTTCAATGTCATACGCTTACACCATTAATATACCAGGCTGGAACTGGGCGTTAGTGGGTCAAGTTCCAATGAAAGAGCTCAACGAAGAAAGTGGCCAGTTACTGACAATAAACTTTGCAGTCAGTGTTATTGGCTTGCTGGTGATTACGTTATTACTATCACTAATATTGCTTAGAACACTAAAGCCGCTTAGAGCGTTGGAAGTACAGCTAGACAACTTAGGTAAAGGTGATCTTTCACAATCCTTTGCTAACACGGATGCAAATTCACAAAATGAGGTTGACCAGATCACCCAAAGTGCCTCGCGCATGGCGACGAACTTAAGGGAACTCATTCTGTCTCTGCAGCAATCAGTAACCTCTCTGCAGGCTCACTCTTTGCAAACTCAAGAAACAGCCAGACTAAACGGCGAAGAGTCTCAAGCATTAATGGCGCAAACGGACCAAATAGCCACCGCAATCGAAGAGATGTCGGCCTCTGTGCGTGATGTTGCTAACCATGCTAGCGAAGGCGCGAGTATGAGTCAGCAAGTCGATGTTGCAAGTCAAGACGGTAAACAGCATTTGGAGCAGCTATTACATGGCTTAGAAGCTCTGAGCCAGCAGCTAGCAACCAGCCACTCAAGCGTGGAGCTTGTTAGCCAAGAGAGCATCGCCATCAGTCAGGTCACTGAAGTCATTAATAGCATTGCCGAGCAAACAAACT
>NZ_JBFRMK010000383.1:0-858 GCF_041470405.1 Shewanella sp. 10N.286.45.A1 | reverse complement strand
GTTGCCGATGAAGTGCGTACTTTAGCTCAACGTACACAAACGTCGACCTCTGAGATCTCGCAAACTATTGCTCAATTACAAACTCAAGTAAAAGCCACTGCGACGCAAATGAACCAAAGCAATGAGCTTGGTGATCGTTCAGCAATACAGGGCAAAGAAGCTACAGAGCTATTAATCACGATTACCGAAAGTATTGGTGAACTTGCAACAGCTTCAAGCAGTATTGCCAGCGCAACTGAGCAACAAAGTGCAGTGGCTGAAGAGATCACCCGAAATCTGCACCAAATAACGGAGCTTGCTAGAGATGGTGAGCAGCGCTCGGGAGATACCGTGAGTTCAGCGGAAGATCTAGCAATAATAGCTGATGATATTAAGCAAAAGATCAGTGTATTTAAGGCTTAGTGTATTGCTAGTAGCCCTATAATCACCCTATAACCAAGGGCTTATAAATATAGCAAACAGCCTAAAGGCAACAGCATTTTTACTGTTGCCTTTTCTTTTGCACAACAGTTGATAGTTATCAGTAATCACTCAACAGCTTCGATATGAAAAGCATTCATTTCAGAAAAATAGTTAGAAATACTAGTGTATAAATACTTATAGTTGATTAACTCAACCAAAGAGAACAAACTTTAACGAATCGATAGATTAACAAGGAGTGTTAATGCCAGCTTTATCCTTGCAAGCGCAGCAAGTTATAACTATCTCAACGCTTATCTGAAACTCGATAGCCTGTTGATCTATATAGGCGCTTTTATCATGCTATTTTGCGCAGGCTTATTGCCGAAGATGTTCTTTATCCCCTTAAAACAGACACTAAGCAGTACCATGAAACCACTGTTATACCAATCAATATAA
>NZ_JBFRMK010000382.1:0-6058 GCF_041470405.1 Shewanella sp. 10N.286.45.A1 | reverse complement strand
GCTGTCTATGTATTTTATGATGGCTGTCTATGTATTTTATGTATTTTGCTTGTCTATGTATTTTGCTTTTCGGGCATTTAACGCCGCGCTCTGCGGAAAATTTGGAGCGCAACGGAAAATTTGTCCGACAGCAGCGCTTTGTTATGCCATGAGTTCTGCAACATTAACAGAGAACTCCGACTCTAAATAACTTACTGTTTCTGGCTGGCCATCTAATGAAGCCCGAACGAGCTGTGACGTAAATATTCCACTTTTAGACTTCCATTTTGCCTCAGTACGTGGAACAGCTTTTACCCAGTTTACGAGTGCAACATACTCCGATTTTTCAGGATCATTGGAATTCTCTGAAATATTTGGGCATTCAAGTTCCTTTTGAAGCAGTGGCACATTATCAATTAGGACTGCTCGTACAGGGAGTGCGCACTGGGTTATTTTACCAATACCAACAAATCCACGCCCTTTTAAATATGCCGCAATAAGATCGCCTTTTTGCAACCCCAGCATTGCATCTCTGAATCTTGGCGCTTGTCCTGCTGAGATAAAGCCAAATCTAATATAATCATCCCAGTTACGATGAATGCCTTCGCCAACATTGTAGTAATAGAAGCCATTTTGGAAATCAAAGCCAGAAAGATTCTTATGTAGTGCGTCATGCGGCCTAAAATTATCTGCATAATGACCAGATGATATATTTGTTAGTTGCTTTCCTAGCTTCCAAAGGAGCGTTTTTTCCACCAGCAAGGCATCATGTTCGGATAAATTACGAGCAATAACTCGAATAATTGGCTCCAAACCTTCTCTTTTTATTGCTTTAATTCTTCGGGACTTTTCACTATCTGAGTTTTCGCTCAGGTGAGCATCCTTCCTAGAGCCTTTACCCTTACCGTAGTAAAACTCTTCGAAATTTCTTGGGTCGATGTATACGTAAACGTAATAGTTATTCATAGCACCTTAAAGGCATAACAGCTTATTCATTAGTCGCTCGATAACGTTCTTAGCAACTCGTTAATTTTTTAACAAGCTATCACTGCTAAGGCATTGCTGTAAATAGATAATTTCTAAGTCTAGGTTACATAAATTGCCTTGTTGTGTGCGGAGAAAGAGAGCCTAGGGTGTTCAATGGGTCCGTGTATCACTTTTTTACATTTGTCATAAGTCTGATTTTTATAGGTTTTGTGAAATGTTAAAAAATTATCGATGCCTAGCAGGACCAGTTTTTGGCATCTTTATTTACGCCATCCTTGGCCATTCTGCGGTTTCACCTGAGCTTCAAGATGGGAGGAATGCCTAACTCTGTATGCAACGGGGCTAGATATGAAGGCCTTAACTGCATCTTCACTAGGTTATTAAAGAGTCAATACTTAGCACTTGTGTTTTAGCTTTAGCGGTTTCCCCGTAAACATCTGAGCCTAAAACTATTTCAATAAACTCAAAGAATCAAATCTCCCCCCGTTGGAAATTTTGCTTTTCAAATTTCGCCGGGGCGCTGAGGGATTGCCAAGGGGCGCAAGCGCTTTGCCCCTTGGCTCGGGCGTGGGCGAAGCCCCACGACTTTGATTTAGATTTGGTTTTGAATTCGAAGATAATAGCCATTAGTAATGGGAGCTAACACGTTTTGGGGCATTTCCGTACTAGAAGCCTTGCCACTACAGTACAAATTAAAACACCAATTATCCAAGTGCAGATACGGTCGCGACCGTCCATGACATAGACGTCATGGCCGAGCTTCCATGGATGGACTTGTTGCGTGTCACGGCAGTGTCTACACATGCGATCGTTCATTCACATTTAACCCATAGGGATATGGGAAATGTCATAATGGTGTCGGGAACACAAGTTCAAACAGGTTGCTTGGCAACACAATTCAAAAATGTAATCAGTCTTCATTCGAAGGCCAACTAACTTTGAGACACATCCCAGTTAACCACTAGCAAAGACAACTCCAATGGCTTGCAGTCAGCAAGCTGCAACTAGCCGCGCTTGCACCACATCTCAACTTACCACTATGGCTTTTTCACTATCACCATAGGCCGTGGTATATTAGCGCCCATAATCATTCAGGCAGTTAAAAAAGGTCATTTCATGAAAATCGGTATTATTGGCGCTATGGAGCCAGAAGTTGCGCATTTAGTTGAATCGATGGAAAATTCGACTTCTACCACTATTGCGGGTATCGAGTTTGTCGCCGGTCAATTAGCCGGAAAAGACGTTATTGTCACTCGCTCTGGGATCGGTAAAGTTACTGCGAGCATCGCGACGACACTGCTTATTGAAAAATATGCACCCGATGTCATTATCAATACAGGTTCTGCAGGCGGTTTCGCCGCTGATCTTGCTATTGGCGATATTGTTATCTCATCAGAAGTGCGTCATCACGATGTTGATGTGACCGCTTTTGGTTATGAAATAGGCCAAATGGCACAACAACCAGCGGCGTTTATTCCAGATGCTGCGCTGGTCGCAGCGGCGCAAAAAGCCGTTGCTAGCCTAGGCGAAGTGAAAGCAATTGAGGGGCTAATTTGTACTGGTGATAGCTTTATTTGCGATCCGGTGCGAACTAAGACTATGTTAGAGAACTTCCCTACAATGGCAGCGTGCGAAATGGAAGCGGCGGCAATTGCTCAAGTATGCCATCAGTTTAGCGTTCCTTTTGTGGTTATCCGTTCGCTTTCAGATAATGCTAACGATGACTCAGCAGTCGATTTTGACGAATATATTGTTAAAGCGGGTCTGCATTCAGCGTTGATGGTTATCGCACTCATAAAGCAACTGTAAAGCTAGGTTTTTAGCCAACAGAATAAGGATACATCAGCCACTATGGTTCCGGAGTTTACAAAAATCTTCTCTCAAGATAGTCAACTTTATATCGGTGCCTTAGTGCTGTTGATGTCGATCCTTTTAGCACGTATGGCGCCATTACCGCGCCAGCTGCAACCTCTGGTGTGGCTAAGCAATTTAGCGTTAAGTTTAAGTGTAAAAGTTAACCATACTCACCGTGCGGTATCGCAACAGGTCATTGCAGGGGTGTTATCAACATTACTTTTAGTCATCCCCTTCTGGCTCATTATCAGCTTTTTTATCGAACTTGCTGAGTTTCCGTGGTTTTTTGAAGCTTTAGTTATCTACATTTGCCTGCAAGACGATCACTTCAGATATATTGCCCGCGAAGTATCCATTGCGATACAACGGGATAATAAAGGCCGCGCCCGTGCACTATTACAGCCTTGGCTCAATCGCAGCACTCTGTCTTTGTCTAGTGTCGGTTTGAGTAAAGTCACCATTGAACGTTTAGCTACAACCCCAACCTATGGCATTGCCTCTACCGTGCTGTTTTATTGCATTGGGGGAGTACCATTGCTGCTAGCGGCGAGAATGCTTAAGCAGTTAGATAATGTTTGGCCAGTTTATAATCCACAGTATCGTTTCTTCGGCATTGCAGTGTATGCACTGAGTAGTATTGTACATTTCATTCCCGCTAAACTTTGGAGTTTTACGCTTGCGATTCAAGGCGGTCCAAAAAGTTTAGCCGTACTACTGAACCCAAAAGTCAATGCGCCTCCAATTGTTGAGTATCAAACCAGTGCCGTTATCGCTAGCGCGCTCAATGTTGAGCTCGGCGGCCCCGCTAAATTTCAAAGTGGTAAAAATATCGATGAGAAAGTTATTTTACCCAAATTAAAATATGGCCGCTTGCCCGAAGCCAGCGATATTCAACGTGCATTAAGGTTCAACTCGATTGCATTTGGCTTATGGAGCTTTGCCATTATCCTGCTGCCCGCAATATGGGGAACCTTACGCATGTTAAATAGCTAATTGGACTATTATCTGGCTACGATTCACTAGTGAGTTATAATTCAACAATCAGCTGTAAATTCAAGCAGAAAAATATCACTTCCTTGTATATATTATTGGCATAGGTATTATTCTTAATTTGGTTATTATCTCCGTTACGGGCTTTCGATTTGCTAGATAACATACATGTATCGCTTACTACACCTGCATTGCTATTTCCGGCAATTTCTTTGCTTTTGCTCGCCTATACCAATCGTTTTTTTGCCTTAGCCGCACTTATTCGAAATTTGAGCGCTGACGGCCAACCCATCCACGACAGCCAGCTTAAAAATTTACGTCAACGAATTAGTATTATCAAAAGAATGCAAGAGTCCGGTGTGCTCAGTTTTGCACTGTGCGTTTTGTGTATGATTTTTATCTATATTGGCTTTAACAAAATTGGCTCGCTGATCTTTGGTTGCAGTTTGTTGTTATTGCTTTATTCACTGCTGTTATCTGTCATTGAAATCCGCATCTCTGTCGATGCATTAAACATCCACCTGAAAGAGATGGACAAATGATAGATTGGATCTATTTTTTCGACCTGTGCGGTACCTCGGTATTTGCCCTATCTGGTGCACTGGCAGCTGGTCGACATAAAATGGATCCGTTTGGGGTGATTGTATTGGCCTCTGTTACCGCCGTGGGTGGCGGCAGTATTCGCGATGCGATATTAGGCGCTACGCCTGTGTTTTGGATCCAAGACCCTAACTATATTATTGTAATTTTAGCGACCGTGCTGCTGACACTGATATTTGTGCGTAAACCCAAACGCGTACCTAGATATATCTTTCCTGTGGCTGATGCCCTAGGTTTAGCGCTGTTTACCATTATTGGCGCTGAAAAGGCTCTGAACCTAGAGCTAGGCGGTATGATAGCGGTAGTGATGGGACTGATTACGGGAGTCGGTGGCGGCATTATTCGCGATCTGCTTTGTCAACAAGTGCCGATGGTACTGCGCACAGAAATTTATGCGACAGCATCAATTATGGGTGGGATCTGCTACACCATTAGCTTATATTGGGGAGCGCCAGATATGTTTGCGCTGCTGTTTGCTATGGCGACCGCATTAATAATAAGATTAGCTGCAATACGCTGGCATCTATCTTTACCTGCATTTGACTTAAAGACCCAACAAAAATGAGATTACAATTATTTAGTTTACTCCTGGTTTTTTTCAGTTTGCCAAGCTTCGCCAACATCGGTGACATGCCTAAAGAGCAGCAACTAGCAGTTAAGTATATTAAGGCTCTCACTAGCCAAGATTACGCAAAGCTAACCTCATTTTATAATCGTGACAGCGTGTTTAATGATAGAACGGCTAAGCGTAAATACACCGGGAAACGCCACATATTAAGCTTTTTAAAACGCGCTCATCGCGGTGTGCTGGAGTACAACTTTAATATTGAACATATGTATAATTCAGGCTCTTTAGTTGTTCTAATTGGTAACTACCACTATAAAGGCCCTGGCGAGCAGTTTGGTAAGCCTGGTCGTATTATTGACCTCGCTATTCCAGGAGTGACCACCTTAAACTTAGACATGACCAATCACCGGGTAAAAGAGCATCAAGATCTAATGGACTATCAAACCATGTCAGATCAGCTATCTACTCAATAACCGCTAAAACCTGCGAGTAAACTGCAAACTGGATATATTCCGTGGCGCTGGATCGCATTTTAAAACTGCTGTAGGAAACTTTTTCAATCTGACCTGTCAAAGCAATAGAGACACATTTTTTTGCTGTAGGTTGTTATGAGTTTTATCAATATTATTCGTACCCTTTTTGCTTTTTCAGCCCTGTTCTGCAGCGCTGCGTCGGCCTATGACAACCCCATAGTGGTGTCTTATGCTGTGCAGCCAATAAACAAGTTTAATCAGCAACTTGATCAAGCTCAGCAGGAGTCTTTAAAGTGGACGCAGGCGCCGGAATCTATCTCTGAACACTATTCAGGTGCTAACTTTACCTTAGCGAGAATTAAAAATTTCAATGGCAAAGTGGTCACTTACAGTGTTAGTCAACAGAACAGTAAGCACCCAAAAATGTTATTGATATTGTCGATGGAGAAACAGAAAGGTTTGTGGAGTGTAGATGCAGCTAAGCTTACTTGGCAATGTAAAAACGGCCTGCACTTTGGTACAGACCGTTGTCAATAATCAGCGCTTTATGAGCACTGTGGCGGTATAAGTCTTTATATTGAAATAAAGCCTTATACCAATCAGTATA
>NZ_JBFRMK010000381.1:0-3587 GCF_041470405.1 Shewanella sp. 10N.286.45.A1 | reverse complement strand
CGTCCATATATGGCTATGTCTTTACCTGTGTATTTATCATCACCGCAGAGAAAGGCGCGTCGAACAACACGGCTACAGCAGTGATAATAGGGGGTGGGTCTTCGATACTGATGAGGGTTCGTCTTGGCCTTGGCATACAACCTCCTTGTTAAATGCGCTTTTAAAGCTTAGCAAGAGAGGGTTATTTGTGCCATTAACTATGGGTGGCTATGTCTTTGTTTAGGTAGTTAATCGAAAATTCCCTAATAGTGATTATATCTAAATTAATGCTAAAGCTGACCTTTGGATTTAATATACTTTTAGTCTAACTACCTTGATAAATAGTTATAGAGAGTAATTAATGATGTATAGAATTAATTTGTAGAAAGCTTTGCCGTTTTTACGCTGAAGCTTCATTTTATTTACAAAGTTACAACAGTAGGAGCTGATAATTTGTGGGTACAATTACTTGGTGTATTTTTTTAATTTTATATCACTTGTTAAAGTTGGGTTGCTCGTCGATACAGAGGGTGAGTTATGTGTTTAATAATTTTTTGGTTTTCTAATATATTCGAATAGAGACTCAAAATTATTTTTTACATATAGACCAAATTTAAAACTAGACAATTGGTCTATCACTAAACTAAGCTGCTGTCTTACTAAATCATCAGTCTTTAACTAATGGGGGAGCCTATATGAATGATATACCCCTAAAAAAAGTAAAGGGTTCTCTGTTACTTTTATTTGGTTTTTGGTTGATTGCTTTACAAACTATAACCTTATCTCACGCAGCAGAACATGCGTTAGAAGCCGATCATAGTTACTGTCAGTACAGCAATTTCTATCATGATGAATGCGCGGGTCCAACATCAAGCCATGTCCCGGTTGTTTGTCTGCAACAAGTTGAAAGCACAGCCCAGCCATTATACTTCCAACCCGCAGTTGCTTGGTTAAATAACCAGCGAGTTAGAGCTCCACCATTCTAGTCCTTAGGCAAAATAAAAATCACATTTAAATTAATTGCTTACTTACAAGGACAAGCAAAAATGAAACTTGCACTATCTTCTATAGCGCTAGCTATTGCTGGCTGTTTATCACCTGCAATGGCTGCAGAGTTACAAGGTCAAATTACCGAAACTAACGGTAACCCAATCCCAAATGCGCATGTCAGCATTGATGGCGGAGCGGAAACAACCAGCGACTCTGAAGGTCGATACAAACTGACAATTGCAGATAATAGCCATGTTCATCTTCACGTAAGTGATGACAACTTCAGGCATGCAGATAATGACTTACAGATCACAACCGGTGTAGTGACCCACAACGTCGCGCTCAAGAAAACAATGATGGAGAACATTGTTGTCACAGCGTCACCTATGATGCGTTCAAGCATGGAAAGTACCACGCCAATCAGTGTGATGACTGCTGACCAGTTAAAGCTAAATATTGAACCCACTTTAGGAGATACCATCGATAAGCTCCCTGGCGTACAGGCAACTCGTTTTGGCGCTGGAGCAAGTCGACCTATTATTCGTGGGATGAGCGGTCCGCGAGTGATGGTACTTGAAAATGGTTTATCGGTGGGAGACGCCTCAACGGTGTCGGCAGATCACGCAGTCACTACCGAAGCGAGCACGGCGCAGCAAATTGAAATTCTAAGGGGACCGGGCTCATTGCTTTACGGTAACGCAGCTATTGGTGGGGTGGTTAACGTCGTCAATAATCGAGTGCATGAGCAATCAGTTGATGAACTAACCGGTAACTTTGGCACGCACTACACGACAGGGAACAACGGTAAAACGGTCAACGGTGAATTGAACGGCGGCAACGGTAAATTCAATTGGCATGTAGATGGTACTCATCGAAATACCGACGATTATGATATTGCTGGTAATGCAATTGAAGGGCAACCAGATACCCATGGAAAAGTCGCTAATAGTCAGCTAAAGCTCGATGACTATGCCGTTGGTGTGGGTTACACCGGTGATGATAGTTTTGTTAGTGTTTCAGGGGCAAATACTCAATCTAATTATGGTATTCCCGGTAGAGGTGAATCCGGTGAGCCTAACACCACTATTGATCTTAAAAAGACAGATTGGCAGCTCCACGGCGGTATGCTTGACCCATTTGCTGGGATCAGTAAAGTTCGTTTGGACGCTGGTTATACCGACTATCAACATGCGGAAGAAGAGAACGGCGACGCCGATACGTTCTTTTATAATAAGCAGAGCGAAGCTCGTTTAAGCCTTAATAATAAGCCATGGGGGGAGTGGCAAGGAGTCATGGGGCTGCATGCAATTCATAGAGACTTTTCTGTTCAGGGAGAGGAAGCTCTGACCCCCGATAGTATTACAGACACTGTTGCCGCATTTATCGTACAAGAGCGTAAATTAGGTGACTTTCGTATCGAACTCGGTAGCCGAATTGAGCATTATAGTTTAGATCCCGATAGCATGACCTTGGGAGATTCACTAAACTACCAACCCAATGGCTTAAGTGATAACAATGTTACCGTTTCAGCTGGGGTTGTATGGGATTTTGACCCTGCTTACAACTTAGCGTTATCTATCGAAAGGGCTGAGCGTTCGGCAACCGCAGAAGAGTTGTATAGTTTTGGCGAACATGATGCGACTCAAAGCTTCGAGGTGGGTTCTCAATACAGAGTTGAAAACGGCAGTGTTGTTCCAGATAGTGGTGATAGTGAAAAAGAAATTGCTAATAATATCGACTTAGCTTTTCGTAAACTAGAAGGAGATTGGACAGGGTCTTTTAGTGTTGCTTATAACAGAATAAGTGACTTCTACTATGAGAAAAATACAGGCCTTGTGGCCTCCGATATCGGCGCTGAAGGGGATTTACCTGTCTATCAGTTTACCCAAGCCGATGCCGAAATTTATTCAGCTGAAGCCCAAGTGAATATTCCTATAAGTGAAATATGGTCGGTAGATCTTCTCGGCGATTATACTCGTGGCAAGCTGGTTGACGGCGGTAATCTACCGCTAATATCGCCAATGCGATTGGGCTCAACGCTCAATTTTGATCAGCAAGACTGGCATGCAGAGGTTGGTGTGATGGCTTATGCTAAACAGACTGATACCGCGGAAAATGAGACCGATACATCAGGTTACGCACTCGTTGATACGGCGATAACCTATCATTTGCCTACTGAAAATGGCGATATGATGTTTTATTTGAAGGGAAGTAATTTACTCGACCAAGAGGCGCGGCCACATACATCTTTACTCAAAGATTATTCGCCGTTAATGGGGCGTAGCTTTATGCTTGGTATGAATTACGATTTTTAGATAAATTGGCCTCATAAAACTGTCGTTGCCATAAGTGAGCTCTATCGAGTTCGCTTATGGCTCTCAATCAAAATGCGCAGTGATAGATAAGAGTAGACTGAGCATTCGTGCATACGCGAGGCAATAAAAAAAGCCCCGATACTTTCGTATCGGGGCTTTCTATATTTGGTGGAGGGGGTGGGGCTCGAACCCGCGTCCAAAAAGCCTACATCCTATCTGACTGCCCGTATGAGCGCGTGATATCAATACTTTCAGATAGTTACGTTTAAGCATCTGTTAGAGAGTGGTAAGCGTCCGGTAAAC
>NZ_JBFRMK010000380.1:0-5354 GCF_041470405.1 Shewanella sp. 10N.286.45.A1 | reverse complement strand
TCAGCCGCACTACGTGAGTGACAAATAGCGAGCAACAAAAATGCTGGATTCCTATTGAAATCCAGCATTTTATTTTGCAGTCGATTTAATTCATTTAAACTACAGAAACCTACTTTTTAGTCTTAGATTCTTCTAGACCTATGCTATTCATCCAATGGTCAAAGTCCATCATGTTGCCCGGCAAGACCACTTTACTCTTGCTTGAACTCAAACCATCCATCTGCTTAAGATATTGAGCGCCCAGCTGCATGCGCACCACGTTCTTACCACCGGGAGCTGCGATAACCGCCGCCATCCGCTCAATCGATTCTGCGGTAGCACGAGCAATCGTTAATATCTCCTCGCCCTTACCTTCCGCTTCGTTGATGCGGCGCTGCATTTCACCTTCTGAGTGGTTAATGGTTTCAGCTTTTACACCTTCAGAGCGATTAATCTTACTTTGCTTGTCGCCTTCACTCTTAGCCAACAGTGCACGCTTTTCGCGCTCGGCATTGACCTGCATCTCCATGGCATTTTTAACCGTTTCTGGTGGAGTGATGTTCTTAATTTCGTAACGATGAACTCGGATCCCCCACATAGCACCAGCTTGATCAAGTACTTCAACCACCTTGGCACTAATGACATCTCGCTCTTCAAAGGTACGGTCTAGATCAAGAGTACCAATTACCGAACGGGTGGTCGTTTGCGCTAACTGAATCGCAGCGTAACGATAATCAACCACGCCGTAGCTCGCTTTTACTGGGTCGATAACCGAAATATAGATAACCCCATCAACTTCGACGTTGACCTCGTCACAAGAGAAACACTCTTGCGGTGGCACATCGATAGTTTCTTCTTTTAGGTCATGAATATATGCAACTTTATCAACAAAGGGTACTAATGCATGGAAGCCCGCATCTAAGGTTGAATGATACTTACCAAGGCGCTCAACAATATAAGCCGATTTGGTTGGTACCAAGCGAATTGATTGAAATAGCTTAACCACGAAGATGGCAAAGATAAGTCCCCAGATTGCCATTACAATCAGATCTGTATTAATTCCTGCAAACATTAGCGTGCTCCTTTCACTGAATTAGCAGACACGGCATGAGTGACTTGCTCCATACCTTCAAAGAACCCTTCCAATTTAGCCAGTTCAGCAGGTACCACTGACACATCGGCCTCATCTAGGATCTTACCAACTTGGCTAATAAACTGCTCTTTCAGTTGCATGTTCATCGCTTCATTACCACCCTCTTGTGCAAGTGCAGTCGAGACTAATTCCATCCCTTCTGTTTTCGCTTTGGCAATAATGGTGATCTCTGCTGCCGTACCTTTTGCTTCATTTATACGGCGCTGCTTTTCACCCTCTGACAGATTAATTGCTTCCTGACGTTCACCTTGCGAAAGGTTGATCATCGCGGCTTTCTCAGCATTCGCTAGCGTGATTTCAGCACGTTTACTACGCTCAGCTTCCATTTGCTTCTCAAGTGTGTGGATCACTTTTCGAGATGGAGTAATGTTCTTTATCTCGTAACGCAGCACTTTTATACCCCATGGGTCGGAAGCCTTATCAATCTCACGTACAATAGATTCATTTAAGCTATCGCGCTCGGAGAAAGTTTGGCTTAGGCTTAATTTACCAATCTCAGAACGCATGGTTGTTTGTGCAAGGTTAACCGCAGCAAGACGATAATCCTCAATACCATAACTGGCTAACTTGCCGTCCATCACCTTAAGGTAAACTAAACCATCAACTTCAAGCTGGGTGTTATCTTTTGAGATACAACTTTGCGGCGGCACATCGAGTACCTGCTCGCGGATCTCATGCTTGTAAGCAACGCGATCAAAAAATGGGATTAGAAAATGAAACCCTGGCTGCAGGACTACTCGGAATTTTCCTAAACGCTCAATCACATTGACTTCGCGCATTGGCACAATAAGTAGCAGCTTATAGAGGATGAAAAAAACAAATAGAACAAATATTGTAAATATAAACATGTATAGATTCCTTCCCAACAGAAAAACAGTGTAATACCAATCTGCATAAGTAGTTGGTCTACTCAGAGTGTTTTTTGGCGAACTAATTCAAGGCGGATAATTGACAGAATGGTTGTTCCCTTTTGCCTTTATCCAACACCGAAGTAGGAAGCCAAAACACTCCTTACAGTCGACCAAATCTTTATACCGATTGGTATGACTAGGTATTTGTTAAGTTTTCAGCTTGCTCAACTAACGGTTCGACCACTAAAGCGATATTGTCTCGACAGATAACTCTGACGTGGCTACCGACAGCGATTTCAGTGCCATCACCGAGTGCAGGCCATTCACTTCCCTGAAATTCAATACGACCCGTTTTTTGTGCCGGACCGATTGTTTGCTTAACGATGGCAGATTGATTGAAGAGATCTAACTCTTCATCGGTATTATCCACATGGGCATCACCACCAACTAGCTTTTGCGTTACCTGCCTAAATAGCAGTAAGAGCACCATCGAAGCGATAAACCAAAGAGTTAGACTTTGAACAATACCTTCAACTAAACCTGTCGCTAATGCTCCAGCTACTACCAAACAAGCAGCACCGAGAAGAATCACAATACCACCTGGTAAAATAATCTCCGCTAACATCAGAAATAGGCCGATTACGGCCCAGATCAAGATAGGATTTGATAACTCCATATTTCCCCCTGAAATGAAAGAGTCCAGACAGTCACTATATCAGCTGTTTATTTTTTTTGCGACATATTATGTCAAGAAAACTATAAATAACACGCTACCTGAGGTCTATGAATCATTTATTAATCGAACATAAACCACTGAATAAATAACACTTAGCAGCTAATTCGGACAATACACCTTTTTACACCTCACTCAGTGCAATTACAATCTACCGTAAAATATTTACAATCTAACGCAAAAAATCGTAACAAACTCTTTGAACAATATTCAGTTTCAGCCTATATTTCACGCCATTAAAATGGTTATCGAACAATCGTTTTAAATTGGTCTGTCCCCTTATAAATAGCACCATAGAGTGTATAGATTGCCTAACAATAAGCAGCGCAAGCTGCACACAAAAGGTTTTGAGATGAATAACAAATGGTTATGCCTAGCGCTACTCGTCAGCCCAACAGCAATGGCTGACAATATGATTAATTGGTGGGATGCAAGCGTCACTGCCCTGTACGGTGATAATTACGACTTAGCACCGTCTGACTCACAAACAACTTTCACCTTTGAAACTGCAGGTGACTGGAAGTATGGAGACTGGTTTGCTTTCCAAGATGTTACTTATTTTAACGGCAATAATGGTGGCAAAGACAGCACCACGTACGGCGAAATATCGACTCGTTTTAGCGCAGGAAAAATTCTAGGTAAAGAGATTGCCATCGGCCCAATTAGCGATCTATCTCTAGCGCTCACCTTCGAAGAGGGTGAAGGCCCAGTAAAAAGCTGGCTATATGGTTTAGGTATGGATTTGAATGTGCCGTACTTCAGCTATTTTCAACTCAATACCTACCGCAGACATGCAACCGGTAGCGATAACATCAGCGATGGCTGGCAGTTAACTCCAGCATTTAGAATGGACTTTCCTGTTGGCAACTCTAATATCGTATTTGATGGCTTCTTTGATTGGGTATTCGCGACTGATGAAGATGCGTATCAAACCAACTTCCACTTCAATCCGCAGCTTAAATATGATCTAGGCGCAGTGGTTTTCGGTGAGCATAAGAAGAATAAACTGTTTGTCGGTATCGAATACGATTACTGGAAGAACAAGTATGGTGTTGATGGTATCGATCAGAACACCTACTCAGTGATAGCAAAATATCACTTCTAAATCTGTTTGATACAGATACAAAAAAGGCGCTATATGCGCCTTTTTGCTTAAGTATATTTATTCCCTAATAGACCCCTCTTATAGAGAATGTCATACCACTATGCCAACAGCTTTTTAGCTGCAGCCACAACGATAGAAACAGCACTAACTTCTGTTTTCTTCATCGTCGCTTCATCTGGGATCTCTTGCTGTGTACGGTTCACAATCACACCCGCTACACACGCTGCACGCCAACCTTGTGAAGCACACATGGTAAATAGCGTTGAAGATTCCATCTCATAGTTAAGCACACCAAGATCTTGCCACTCTTGCATCGACCCTTTGAACTGACGAGTAATGCGGCCAGAAACCGTATCGTAACGCTCTTGTCCTGGGTAGAAGGTGTCAGATGAGGCAGTGATACCGATATGAGGCTCTAAACCTGCATCACGGCTCGCTTCAACCATAGCTGTCGTACATTCAAAGTTTGCAACCGCAGGGAACTCCATAGGAGCAAAATGCAAGCTAGCGCCATCTAGACGAACAGAAGCTTGAGTAACAATCACGTCTCCAACATTAACCTGTGGCTGGATAGCACCAGTTGTTCCAACACGTAAGAAGGTACGTACACCTAGCTGAGCCAGCTCTTCAACTGCGATAGAGGTAGATGGTCCACCGATACCCGTTGAACACACGACAACAGGCTTACCGTCGATATACGCTAGATAACTGGTATATTCGCGGTGGCTTGCAAGAAATGTCGCGTTCTCCATTAGCTCTGCAATACGTTTAACTCTTTCTGGATCACCTGGCACGATAGCTAAGCTTGCGCCAGCTAGCATCTCTTTGGTTAAGCCTAAATGAAATACATCAGACATTGTGAAAACCCCTTTCAATTTTGATTATAAAATTCTTAATAAATCGACTTTAACCTAGTATCGACCGCGATAAGGTTAACCTGATCACACTTTTTCTGCCAAGAGTAAATGAATTGTCGTAATCTAGTTACCAAAACAAGATTGTTAACGATTGTAAAAATATAGCAGTAGAACTGCAGAGTGCCAGCCGCACTTAAGGTTATTTCCCTAAAAGATAACTGACATGAAAAAACAATAAAAACAACCAAGTAGAATGATATTCACTCATCAAGTGGGATAAAGCATTAAAACATGATCTAGCTCACAAATAGTCCAAATAGAACGCGCTAGTTTAAAGTTGAACCACAAGAAAATATCAGCAAAAGGACAGCCTGCATGTTTCCAGAATATAGAGAATTAATAAGCAAACTTAAAACTTCTGACACTCACTTCCAGAAAAAATTTAACAAGCATAATCAGCTCGATGAGGAGATTAAGAATCTGGAACAGCACAGCGCTAGCGACTACACCCCAGAGGTACACGAGTTAAAGCTACAGAAGTTGCATTTGAAAGAGGAGATCTACGATATTTTGAAAGGCCATTCAGCTTAGCTAGATGCTAATACCAATTGCATTTAAAGTTTGACCATTCAGCGACAATTCAAAGGGAATAACCACCTCTTTACCAATGCGCTTT
>NZ_JBFRMK010000379.1:0-883 GCF_041470405.1 Shewanella sp. 10N.286.45.A1 | reverse complement strand
TAAGCAAATAGTGCAACGGCACCTAAAATCACCTGTGGGAAATGAGTAATGCTGCCTTTAGTTTGATGATCATTTGCCGCTTCAAATTCTAATTCAGGCAGTGATGAAAATTTCACTAAGCCAATCAAAAATGTCAGTGCAATAGCCATATAGATATATGGCGCAACAAGACGTGAAGACAATTCACTAATTTGCGCTGTTCGCTCAGCTTCACTCAATGCAGCTAAATGGTCTGCAGTGAAGTTTTCAAAACCTGACAGGACTAATGCAGTAAACAAAATAGGCACGATAACGCCCGCACCTTTGTTAATGAGACCCATGATGCTTATTCGCATCGCAGCACTCTCTTTAGGGCCGATGTGCACCACATAAGGGTTAGATGCAGTTTGCAAAATAGTAAGTCCAGTACCTAAAACAAACAGTGCACCTAAGAATAGGATAAAGTTGGCACTTTGAGCTGCGGGGATGAACAGTAAGGAACCGACAACCATAATAGCAAGGCCGATAGCCATCCCATTTTTATAGCCGGTTTTCTTGAGTATCGATGACATGGGAAGTGCCATCACGGTATAAGCAATATAAAAAGCAAACGTGACAAATAACGCTTGGAATTCATTCAGCTCACAGATGATTTTAAGAAATGGGATCAAAGAGCCGTTAAGCCATGTCACAAATCCAAAGATAAAAAAGAGCACACCTATTATGGTCATAGGTAGAATACTGCTCTTTGGGCTAGCTTGAGCCTGAGTCGTTGCTGTCATGTATTTAAACCTGCTTCTTATAGTAATTAATTTGATGATAACAGATTCGCCTGTTATCCCTTCCTTCCATGTTCTTGGCTTATCAACAACAGATTTTTATCTGCTTTAATACCAATTGCATT
>NZ_JBFRMK010000378.1:0-4689 GCF_041470405.1 Shewanella sp. 10N.286.45.A1 | reverse complement strand
ATGGGTATGGGTATGGGTAGGCGTTTTTAATTGATGAACTAAATAGATTCAAACATTGACGCCATGCGCTTAATACTTTGAAATGGTACACCGTGGCGGTTTCGCTTTGCACAAAGCTGTTGATGTTTAATCGAAGCAGGATCACCGATTTGCTGAATACGAACTTCATAATCTAAAGCAATTGCTGCCGCGCTATAAGCTTTAAACTCCCAACACGCTATATTGGTATTGTCACAAATAACCAAGGGGATGCCGTTAGCCATCGCCGCTATAAATCCTGCCAAATTTAATTGGTGATATTTTGGCAGCAGCTTAGGGTTAAACTGATAAACACCCTCATTATAAAAAAAACTGTCGGTTGAGAATATTGCATGTTGTTTTGAAGTTTGAGGCGAGCCAACGCTTCGATGATAACTGGTCACAAACTCGTTGGCCCAATAGCTTTTGCCACTACCGGGAAGGCCGCGCATAATAACCGCAACCTTAGCCTCTGCTGATTTATCAAGCATATTAGCTACCCTGCTTGCAATTGATCATTGACCACTTTACCTTGCAAAATTTGCTCGACCAATTTAGGCAAAACCTCGCTCGCCTTTCCCTGTAAGTGATATTGAAACTGGCTATGCCGATCTGCAGGCATGAGGTTAATATCGACAGTTTGCGCTCCATGATGATTTGCAGTATCAACAAACCCTGCTGCAGGATAAACAGTTCCAGATGTGCCAATCGCAATAAACAGATCGCAAGTATCTAACGCATGTTGAATACGATCTAAACCTATTGGCATCTCACCAAACCAAACGACATGGGGACGAAGTCTTTGCGCAGGAATACAGCATGTACAAGTATGCGTGGGGCCGAACGGCTCTCTAAGTAAAAATGTTTGCCTAGACCGAGGGCAGCGACCTTTCGAAAGTTCTCCATGCATATGCAGTAAACGCTTTGAGCCCGCTCTTTCATGAAGATCATCGATATTTTGAGTAACAACTAGTAGCTTCCCCTCGAATTCGCGCTCCAGCTTAGCTAAAGCATCATGGCCAGCATTTGGCTCAATGCTACCATTATGAAATTGCTGCCAGCGTTCATTATAAAATTGTTCAACAAGTTCAGGGTTATTCTCATAGCCCTCAGGAGTCGCTACCTCTTCTATCTTGTGCTCCTCCCATAAACCGTCTTGATCTCGAAAAGTACGTAATCCAGATTCTGCCGAGATCCCAGCCCCTGTTAGTATTACAATCTGCTGGTACATCTACTGTCCTTTTTCTTGGTATTGTTTTTTCCAGTTTGCCAAGTAATCAGTCATTTTCACATTAGGCATTAGTATAAATGGTAATAACAATACAAAATGTATGCTTAAATTGCTTGTTTTATATCAGCTTTATCTCTTTTATTTACATTAGATGGCTTATTGCCATATCAAAGGTTTAAGTTTTCTAATTGTGCACATATAATGGATTGAATATCCACATATGAACTGGCTCGAGTTGACAGGCCGTTCTGCAATCAAGAGAACAATAATGACAGATGGAAATCAAGCGCTAAAGAAAGCGGGTTTGAAAGTAACCTTACCACGAGTCAAAATTTTAGAATTGATGCAAGGACCAGAGAATCAGCATATCAGTGCTGAAGATCTCTATAAAAAGCTACTGGATTTGGGTGAAGAGATCGGCTTAGCGACTGTTTATCGAGTACTCAACCAGTTTGATGATGCAGGTATAGTAACTCGTCATCATTTCGAAAGCGGTAAAGCGGTTTTCGAACTTGCAACACAACACCACCATGATCATCTCGTATGTTTATCATGTGGTAAAGTCTTCGAGTTCTCAGATGATATGATTGAGCAACGTCAAGATGAAATTGCGATGAAACACAATATCAAACTGACAAACCACAGCCTCTACCTTTACGGTGTATGCACCAATGACAACTGTGAGCATGGCGAGTCTTAAAGTTTATTGAAATTTAAAAAACCAGCGTTAAGCTGGTTTTTTTGTGGTTAACGATTAACTAAATAACGCTTGGCTAAAGGTATTTGTGAAAAACATTGACCTTGTGCCCCATAAACTTGTCTCGTCCACGCTCTTGCATGCCAAGTTTTTTTGCCACGCCTTCAGAGCCACTATTACCAATGAGGATTAAAGCGATAGCTTCTTGTATATCGTAATCAATAAATTTAGATAATGCGGCGGCTCCAGCTTCAAAGCCAATCCCTTTGCCCCAATAAGCTGGTAAATAACGGTAACCAAGCTCTACTTCGCCGAACTCCTCAATGTACTTTGGGCCACAAAAACCTATCACTTTTGCATCAGCTTTGTGCTCTACCGCCCAGCGACCATAGCCTAGTTGCTCATAACTACTCAAGATCATATTCTCCAAGATCTCTTCAGCCTGAGAAATATTAGTCATTGGCGCACCAGGGATATAGGTAAGGATCTCCGGGATACTGTTGAGTAAAAAGATAGCTTTAGTATCTTTTGACTCAAATCGCCGTATTATCAGCCTCTCGGTTTCAGCTATTATCACTATAAACTCCTTGGTATTCCGCTATCCATATTACTGCAACATACAATTTGTTAAACATAGTATGCTTATCTGTATTCACGACTTTGTGACTATAATCGATACTAATATAACTAATTTCTATTTAAATTAGAAAGTATTAAAACAAGATTGCCTAATTGGCAAAAATGCCTTTGAATAAGACAATCCGCTATCTGGTGCTTAATAGTAAGGAATACTTATGACCATCATGCAAAAATTCTTTTGGATTATCGCTTCTTTGGGCAACTTGATTGCAGTCAACTTCGCCATTAGCCAAACAAGTATTGGTAGCGTCTTATTACTCTTATTAACGATGAGCTACAGTATTATTGGCTACTTTGATATGTATCATAGTAAACATACGCTTAATCGCCTTTACCCTGTTGTCGCACATATACGCTACTTTTTAGAATCTTATAGGGTTGAGATACAGCAATATTTTATCGCTAATGATACCGAGGAAAAACCGTTTAACCGCGAGCAACGCTCTCTAGTTTACCAACGCGCAAAAAATGTCAGAGATACCATCGCTTTCGGTACCCAGCGTGATCTACTTGAAGATAACTATTTAAGCCTTTGGCAATCACTACACCCAAAAGAAGTAGTCGATGACGCTAAACGTGTACGCTTTGGTGGTCCACATTGCTTACAACATTATGAAGCATCTTACCTCAACATATCCGCCATGAGCTTTGGTTCATTGAGCGCAAATGCCATTGAAGCGTTAAATTTAGGTGCGTTAAAAGCCGGCTGTTATCACAACACTGGCGAAGGTGGTGCAAGTCCCTACCACTTAAAGCACCATGGAGATGTAGTTTGGCAAATTGGCTCAGGTTTATTTGGCTGTCGTGATGATGAAGGTAACTTTAACCCCGACACGTTCACAGCTATGGCGACTCGTCCGCAAATAAAAATGATTGAAATAAAGCTCTCTCAAGGCGCGAAGCCTGGTCATGGTGGTGTATTACCAGCAGCAAAAATTACTGATGAAATTGCAGCGATTAGACACATATCTAAAGATAAGGATTGTGTATCACCTGCTGTAAACCCAGAATGCACCACCCCAAAAGATCTGCTTAATTTTGTGGTTAAACTGAGAACATTAAGTGAAGGTAAGCCTATCGGATTTAAGCTCTGTATCGGTAATCCAGTCGAATTTTTAGGCTTGTGTAAAGCAATGTTAGAAACGGGGATAACACCCGACTTTATCACGGTAGACGGTGCAGAGGGAGGTACTGGTGCTGCACCAGTCGAGTTTTCCAATCGCTTAGGTATGATGTGTTTAGAAGGGGTATATTTTACTCATAACGCACTGATAGGTGTAGGGTTACGAGATAAAATTAATATTATCGCTTCAGGCAAGACAGCATCAAGTTTCGACCTTTTGGCAAAAATAGCAATGGGGGCTGATACCGTGAATGCAGCTCGCACCATGATGATGTCACTTGGTTGTATTCAATCTCGCCACTGTAATACCAATATGTGTCCGACAGGTATCGCGACTCAAGATCCTGCTCGAAGCAAAGCAGTTAACGTTATTGAAAAAAGTGAACGAGTAAAAAACTATCATCACAATACCATCGAAAGTTTTTTTGAACTCGTTGGCAGTATGGGATTGGATAACCCAGCCAAGTTAATGCCTCATATGTTAAAAAAGCGCACTCCATACGGGCTATTGATGTCAGTAGGTAGTCTCATTGAGCCATTAAAGGAGAATCAACTGCTCAAAGAAGAACAGATTGAGGGGCCTTGGAGTGACTGGTGGAACATGGCACGAACTGATGATTTCTATAGTGAAGATACCTACATCTTATCACCGGCTGAGTTCTCTCGCGCTAAACATGCCAGTAGTAAACTAAATCCAGCACAGCTTAGGTAAAGGTTGCTTCCTAGACTCTCGGCATAAACTTATCCCACTGATCTGTTCTTTAGAAAAAACGGATCTGATGGTGAGTATATAACCTAATACCGCCATAAATATGAGAGGAAAACTACAGAAATAATGGCCATTACCGATTTAATTTAGTTCAGGAAGAAGTTGGAAATTTCTTGATTGAATTCCACTATAAAGTTTAGGGGCTATTGACCTTTCACGGTTGTTTTTGCCGCAGTATATTGGCTATTTTGACAAGGCGGAGGCTATGCCGT
>NZ_JBFRMK010000377.1:0-429 GCF_041470405.1 Shewanella sp. 10N.286.45.A1 | reverse complement strand
GGCGGCGTAGGCGGCGTAGGCGGCGTAGGCGGCGTAGGCGGCGTAGTTGTTGTAGGTGGTGTAGGTGGTGTAGTGGTTGTAGGTGGTGTAGTTGTTGTAGGTGGTGTAGTGGTTGTAGTTGTAGGTGGTGTGACTTGTTTAAAATCATCATTACACGCAACTAAAAATAGAGCAGCTGAAAGTGTTAGTGCTATTTTCATATAATTCTCCGATAGGTCATCTCCAATTAACTTTAAGAATAGAACTAATTTCTAATTATGCTAGTACCGGCGTTTTCAAAATAGATGTCACCTAAAATCGACTTTCCTCAGGCAAAATCACTGCGACAAAGGGCTCTTTCTCAGACGAATTAACACAAAAAGACGAATATAAATAATAAGATAGGAGGAATAATAATACCAATTGCACTAAGTATTTGACCAGTTCAGA
>NZ_JBFRMK010000376.1:0-4308 GCF_041470405.1 Shewanella sp. 10N.286.45.A1 | reverse complement strand
CTTAAGTGAACGGCATTAGTGATAAATATCGCCCTTTTTTATCGCTGTCCTTGCTGCAAACTATTTCAAGGTACGCTGAAAAAAAGCTACCGCTTGCAGGTAGATCTGCAATGCAATTGCCGCGTCGTAACGCTCACCTTCATCACGCATAAAGGCATGCTGGGCATTCACCTCATGCCAACTAAAGTTACGCTCTGTCGCTTCTAGTTTGGCATAGATAAGTTTACGTCCCTCACTGGAAACATGCGGATCTTGCTTACCAAATACCATTACCAACTCGCCAGATATGTCGCCTGTACGAGACAGTGAATCATTGTCTTTTTCACAAGGTAAGGTATTGGAATGTATATCGGTTGGATATAAACAGAATGCGCCAAGAATGTCAGGGTTTAACGCAGCTCGATATGCCAAATGCCCGCCAATACACACGCCCATACTGCCGACCTGACTAGTACAAAAACTCAAGCTACGAGCGAAATCAACCAAAGCTTCTGTATCACTATCATGATGTTCTAGTGGCTTGGTGAACTTATCGGCATTGCCTTTATCTTTACCATTATCGTCATAAGCTAACACGGTACCAATCGGGTTTAGCTCATGAAATACTTCTGGTACCAAAACCACAAAGCCATGTCCTGCGAGTAATGCAGCGGTGCGGGCAATCGGTGCCGTTTGTTGAAATATTTCTGAATAAAAGATGATGGTTGCAAACTGACCTTCGCTATCTGGGCGGTAAAGGTAAGTACGCATAGTGCCGGTGGCTGTCGAAATATCATGGGTTTCTTGGGTGATGATCATCGGCTTTCTTTCCTTAGATTCAGTCATAGAGGCTGATTGAAGATATAGCAATCAGTACTTCCCTAGCCTAAATCAGCCAGCCACTTTTAGCCACAAAAAAGCAGATACCGCGTTACCCGCTGCATCTGCTTCTTCTCTTCACTCATGGAGATTACATGCTAGTAAAGTTCGTTAGGACACTTTTCTCCAGCCAGTAGCTGCTGCACATTAGTCAAAGTAGTCGCGGCAATCGCTCCAAGCGCCTCTTCTGTTAAAAAAGCTTGGTGACCAGTGAAGATAACGTTGTGACATGCAGACAAACGCCTAAACACATCATCTTGAATAATTTCACTCGATTTGTCTTCGAAGAACAGCTCTTTTTCATTCTCATATACGTCAAGCCCTAAAGAGCCTAACTGCCCAGTCTTAAGGGCTTCCATCGCATCAAGGGCATTCAACAAACCGCCACGGCTGGTGTTAATCACCATCACGCCAGGTTTCATTTTAGCAAAGCTTTTTTCGCTCAAAAGATGGTGGTTATCAGTCGTTAATGGACAATGTAAGCTAATCACATCGCAGATTGGGTACATCTGCTCCAGCGTGACATATTCAACACCTAAATCTATTACCGCTTGGTTTGGGTAGGGATCATGCGCAATCACCTTACAACCAAACCCTTGTAAAACCTTAATGGTGGCTAAACCTATTTTACCCGTACCAATTACACCTACCGTACGCCCATGCATATTAAAGCCTACTAACCCTTCAAGTGAGAAGTTAGCATCACGGGTACGTTGATAGGCTTTATGGATTTTACGATTCAAAGTCAGCATCAAGGCGACAGTATGTTCGGCAACAGACTCAGGCGAGTAAGCCGGAACGTTGACAACTTTCATCCCCAAACGCTCTGCGGCTTCTAGACCGACGTTATTAAAGCCCGCACAGCGCATAGCAATTATCTTAGTGCCGCCTTTAGCAAGCTCTACTAATACCTCTTCACAAAGAGAGTCATTCACAAATGCGCAGATGACTTCAAAGCCCGCTGCAAGTTTTACCGTTTGCATACATAGACGGTAATCAAAATATTCAATATCAGCACCGAATGCGCTATTGGTGCGATCAAAATGCTGCATATCGTAATGCTTGGCGCTAAAAAAACCGATTTTCATTGCAGAACCTTATCCAAAATAAGTAGATAATATGGGGAGTAAGTTTATGTGATATGAGTAAGTTTGTCTTGCACGCTGTAATTACGTTCTCAGGATAGATAAGCAAGCTGTGATCAATCTCCGCTTACCTTTACAACAATTACTGATAAGCTTTACCCAAATTGATAGGAAGATTCATTTTACTATGGCTAGAAAAGAGCTCAGCGAAAAGCAGTTTTGGATCCAACGCTTCTCAAAAACCAGTTTGCGTGCTTTACACATATTAGGTATTACCGGCGCTGGCGGCGGTATTTTAATGCATGTCCCTAAAGATCAATGGCAGATCTACTGGATCATGGCCATGAGCACAGGGGCTGCGATGATGCTTTGGGAAGTGGTCAGAGATTGGCGCTGGTTGATCCAGCTAAAAGGCGTGTTAACTCTAGTTAAGTTAGGTTTACTTGCACTGTTTATTCCTTTAGCAAGCTATAAACCTGAACTGCTGATCACGATTGTGTTACTGTCGGTGATAGTCTCTCATGGGCCAGCTGGCCTGAGACACTTTTCAATCGTACATGGACGCAGAATAGATGGCAGAAAAGAAGTTAAAGGCTAAAACAGCAGCACTTATTAGTGAATTTACTGCACTAAAAGATTTAATCACTCCAGATAGTCACGTTCTGGATTTAGCCTGCGGCACGGGACGAAATGGCAACTGGTTTTTAGAGCAAGGTTGCCATGTCACGTTTATTGATCGTGATTTAAGTAAGCTTGAGTTATGCCAAGCTAACCACAAGGTAGAACGACTGGAATGGGATCTCGAAACCGAGAATCCACCAAAGCTGCCTGTAAACCGCTATGATGTTGCTGTCGTTTTCAACTACTTACATCGACCACTCTTGCCACAAATAATCGATGCGATTAAACCAGGCGGGCTGATTTTTTATGAAACCTTTACTCGCCAACAAGCAACCATAGGTCGGCCGCGCAACCCCAATTTCCTTTTAAAAGAGACCGAGTTAAAAGCTTTATTTGCTAACTGGCGCTGCCTACATTACTCTGAAGGTCTGCTTGGCGAATTAACTAGCGCAAGCTACAAAGCACAAATCATTGCTCAAAAACCATTGTGAAAACGGCTAAAGGATTAATAGCATAATTATGTTTCCATACCCTGAACAATACCGCGTTGCAGCTCCGCCAATCATCACTGGTGGTATGGTTGTATGGGCGCTCATCAGCCGCTTAGTATTTGGCGATGCCAGTAGCTTTAGCCTTTACCCGCTATTGGCACTGTTCCCACTTGTTGTGTTACTGCATTTAGTGCTTATTTGGGATGCGAGAAATATGGGCCGGCTCGATCAAGCCTTTTACGCGCTAATACATTGCTGCTTAGCCTTTGTGGTCTGGACCTTCTGTATTATGCATGTCAACGGTAATGGCTTTTCGTAAATAGTCCTCACTGTGCTAATGGTACTAATGAGTGCCATTAGTAAACGTTATAACCTCCCTGTTTCATATTTCCCAACTTATATAGACAGTCACTCAGCTTTCAAGCTATGTGGTATTTCACACGGCCGTCATTAGTTTGTCTAATAGCTATAATCTACTTGCATCAATAACCGCCAAAGAGGTATCTTTGCGGCGAATTTTCAATAAGGTTCTATCATGACTGATTTCGTATACTCTCCGCCCACTAAACCTTGGTTAGATATTTTGCATCAAGACCAAGATATCATGGTGCTCAATAAACCGTCAGGTTTGTTGTCTGTGCCTGGGCGAGCGCCAGCGCATAATGATAGTACTTACAGCCGTGTATTAGCCGAGTACCCAGACGCAAAGATCGTGCATCGACTTGATATGGCGACCTCTGGTGTCATCGTCGTCGCCCTACTACGCAGCGCCGAATCTGAGTTAAAAAGACAGTTTAGAGACCGAGAAACGGCTAAGACCTATTACGCCCGTGTTGCTGGCCATGTTAAAGCAGAAAGTGGCACCGTTAATCTACCGCTAATCTGTGACTGGCCTAACCGACCAAAGCAAAAGGTCGATCATCAAATAGGTAAAGCCTCACAGACTCATTATGATGTGGTTAGCCGAGCAAAGCGCTCTACTTTGGTCAAATTAACACCGATTACCGGGCGCTCACATCAGCTGCGCGTGCATATGATGGCATTGGGTCACCCTATTCTAGGTGACAACTTTTATGCTGATCCGTTAGCCAAACGTTTAGCTCCGCGATTACTGCTGCACGCTCAATCACTAACCATTACGCACCCATTTACTAAAGAGCCAATGACCTTTAGTTGTGAGGCACCCTTTATGGATACTGAAGGGGAGCAGTAATTGCCCCTAAAACGATAATTGACTAGGGGCTGTTGATCTT
>NZ_JBFRMK010000375.1:0-7161 GCF_041470405.1 Shewanella sp. 10N.286.45.A1 | reverse complement strand
CTAAATGATCGGCATTACCAACAAGGTTGGGCTTTTCTTACGACAATTCAGCTTAGTGCTGATGGCCGCCCTTACCATGTGCATGGCCATGAGCAATCTCTTCAGAGGTTGCATCGCGTACGTCTGCAACTTCTAAATCAAATGTTAATTCTCGACCTGCTAATGGGTGGTTAACATCGACAGTTGCCATGAACTTACCCATTTTTATAATGGTCACTTGGCGTTGGCCTTGATCTGTGTTTATCAAAGCGCGCATTCCGGCCTTCCATACTTTGGCGCCTTGCAGGTGTTTAACAGATACACGCTGTTCCGCTTCTTCGTTACGCTCGCCGTATGTTTCGCTAGCAGGTAAAGTGACAGAAAACTTAGCACCCACCTCTTTACCAACCAGTGCATTCTCAACACCTGGCATCATATTGTCGTGACCATGAAGGTACGCAATAGGATCAAGACCTTCGTTGCTCTCTAATACTTCGCCCTGTTCATCACGTAATGTGTAGTTAAATTGCACTACAGAATCATCTTTAATACTCATGGTAATCCTTAACTCAAATTTTGTTGCGTGAGCTTAACAAAAGTCATTCAAAGCCACTAGTGTTATCTCTTATTAGGATTGTGCTCCTGGCACAATGGCTAAATGTTCAATTTCGCTCAATACCTGATGGTTGGCCAAGGCAAGTTGGCACACCCCAGATGTGATCTTATGCTTAGCAGAGCAATCTACACTCCATTGGCGCAGTAAATAGCCCGCTAACGATGCTCGGCATGTAAGCGTTAAGCGTTGATTTTCCATCTGGTAATCAAGCTCTATCGCTTCAGGATGAGCCAAAGAGGGATGAGGGATCAGTTCAAGTTCAATTTCTTGTTGCCAATATTTATCATGCTCACAGGTCTCTAGGTATTTAACACTAGCATCTGAAAGCACGGCACTTTTAATACGAGTCACCACAAAGTCTGTAAACAGTTGGTTAGCCCTATCAAAAGCTCGAACATGCCAACGCTGACCATTATTTACCAACGCATGGGGGACTATCTCTCTGGGTTTATTGCCCGATGACACCGACACGTACTCTATCGCTAGTGCTTGCTTGGCTTGAATAGCCCGCATTAATGCCGCAATGATGTCTGTGTCTGGGTGAATAAGTTGTATTGCATCAATACACACCGCACTTGGCTTGATCGGATGTGATAAGCCATCGCCAAAACCTTTGGCAAGACCATGCAATATAGCTTCTGGTTCATGGGCAAATAGTGCTTTAAACTCAGGCAGACGATGATAGCACTTAGTCTGATGTACCAAGCGCATATTTGTCGGCGCTAAAGTTTTATAGCTCTGAAAGTCTCGGGTAGCCGCCGCTAAGCCTGTAGCAAATTTATTGATTAAATCTTGACGGGAAACTTGGCCGAAATACTGCAAACTAAAATCGATAAAAGCGAGACGTTGTCGTTGCGCGTGAGAAAGGTTGTCCATTGTAATATGCCATTCCAGTCGATAACTTTATTGAAGAAATTCAATCTAATATATCGACAAAAAAGATGCAATCGTTTTGATTGCATCTTTTTTGAATCGTAAATTATTTATTGAAAGTGCTTATTCAACACCGAGTGCTTTAAAGGTCGCTTCGCTTGGATAACCATCAGCCACCAAACCATTATCTTTTTGGAATGCTTGTAGTCCTTTTAAAGATTTAGAACCCAAAATACCATCAGGCTTACCGACATCAAAACCTAGCGTATTGAGCTGACTTTGCAGTGCCTTTACCTTTGCGCGGCTCAAGTTTGGCATTTTAGGTGGCTTAACCTTAAGGCCTGCTGCACCATTAATTCTGTCAGCGAGATGGCCTACAGCAATAGCGTAAAACGTAGAGCGATTCCATTTCATAATGACATCAAAATTGTCATAGCCTAAAAAAGCGGGTCCAGTATGGCCAGAGGGTAAATAAAGAGCAGCTTGCATGTCTGGTGTACTTAAAGGATTGCCATTGGTTTGCGTTAAACCAAGCTCCGCCCATTTAGTTAAGGGTTGGGCTTCCGCTCGCCCTAAATAAGCGTAGGAAAAATCACTCGGAAGGCTAACCTCTCTCCCCCAGCGCTCGTCGCGTTTCCAGCCTAAATTTTGTAAGAAGTGCGCAGCTGATGAAAGTGCATCTTCAGTGCTATTCCATAGATCTGCTTTGCCATCACCATCGCCGTCGACAGCATATTTAGCGTAAGCCGATGGCATAAACTGAGTATGGCCCATCGCACCCGCCCATGAACCCACCATCTGCTTTTCATCGAAACCATACTGTTCTTTTAACTTTAAGGCTTGCATCAATTCGGTAGTGAAATATTTGCTCCGACGCGGATCACATGCCAAAGTAGCTAACGAGTTAAGTACTGACATTTTTCCTTTGTAAGAACCAAAGTTTGTTTCTAGTCCCCAAAAAGCCAGCAAATATTGTGGTGGAACACCGTACTCTTTGGCTAAACGTTGCAGCAGCTCCTTATGCTCTTTATATAGCTTTCGTCCTTGCTGTACACGCCAATCGGTCACTCGTTTGGTAAAATAATTTTCAAAAGATGAACTAAATTCTGGTTGTTGGTTATCAAGCTCTATAACCCTCGGCACAAATTTAACATTTGCCAAGGTGTTATCAATAGTGCTTTGTGATAACCCCTGTGTTTTTGCTGTTTGTTGAAGGTTCGCTACGCAGGTTGCCCAGTCAGGGGAAGCGACTGAAGCGAATACGGAAGAGCTGCTAAAAATAAGCGTTGCTGCCAGGGGGATTAATTTAAACAATAGAAGACTCCCAAAAAATGAATGACGCTAACGTAATGAGTACACATATTACTGTGAAGTTAAAAGATTAATCTTACCTTAAAAAAACGACTTTATAGATGATTTACAATTCATTAAACCGATGCAAGAAAACCTTAGACCGATTAACGGATAAAACGCCATCGCTGTCGACTAATATAGACTAAATTGAGACTGTTATAGCAGTAAATTAGCGAGTTTCGTTTGACTGCTCAATTTACCTGCTAAGCACATACTGCTTAGTCATCAAATACACGGTTAAACAATCGAAAGCAGTTAAATGACTTGCCAAATGTTAACCACAGTTGCAGACTACTGCCAATAGAGATAATCGATATCTTTCATTTACCAAAAGAGATTAATCATGACTGAAATGACTCCAGCTTTAGAAAGCTTTATCAACAATGTAAAGCAGCACCAAGTCGTTTGGGGCCTGCAAGATGAAACAGGTGAAGGTTGGGTTGTTTGTGACTCATCTGAGTTCGAAGCCACAGATGTGATGCCTTTATGGTCTGAAGAAGCGCAAGCAAAAAGCCATTGTACTGACGAATGGCAGGCATACAGCGCCGTCGCTATTACTCTAGAAGAGTTTTTAGAGTATTGGGTTGGTGATTTAAATGATGATGGTGTACTGGTTGGTCTTGATTGGGTAGCAGAGCAAGAGTGCCTTGAAGTCGATCCAATTGTACTGGCAACGTCACTGGTAAACGTTGAAGAAGAATAGACTTCACAACAACATCCAGAGTAGCTCGACAGTAAGCGCTAATCGTCAAGATTAAGCGCTTTTTTTAAATGCCGAATTGAGTAGGTGAAACATGATGTTTGAACAAGCGCCGTTAATCGATATCCCCTTTGATTGCAGGCATCAATGCTGGTTTTGCGGTGAACCTAGCTCTATGGAGCTTAGTTACACTAAGGAGCATTACACTCCTCATCCATCATTGATGCTTCCAGCCTGTAAAGAGTGTTTCAAAATTGCAAAACAGCACAAGTTAACCTCTATCTGGGACTGTAAAATGGCAGTTAAAGATGAACTGATGCGTATTTATGAGAAACATCTCGCCATTGGGGTTAATTGGACTCAGCAAGAACTTGAAGAATCAGAATTTGAGGATAAAGTTTTTGGTGGATTTAAGAAAAGCGCTTGGATGATGTATGAGATTGCCAGAGATAGAGTCAACTACCCTGCTTGGCCGTTAAGCCTTAATGGGGTCACTATTGACGACTTTGGCTACAATACAGACTTTAGTTTTGACGGTGTTAACTATAGCTCTGTCACCCAAGCTATCAAATTCTACGCTAAGCAATTTGTGCTCGATAAACGCTTTTTAGAAGATATTATTAGTATTGTCGGTAAACAACGCTTTGGGTTTGCTATTCGTGTTGCACAAATTAATATCGCTGCCACTTCCGAGCTTAAGCGGCAGGTTATCAATGATTTAAAACTAGAACATCAGGATTAGCAGTTCAATGATTGCGTCAGCAGAGCCTCTGACTGGCGCAATTTATCTTGCACAACTTCAACCAGTAGATCCGGCTGAAACTTCGAAATAAACCGGTCACAACCTACCTTTTCAACCATCGCATTGTTAAAACTACCACTTAGAGAAGTGTTTAAAGTGATATAAAGATCACTCATGCGCTTGTCTTTACGGATCTCATGAGTCAGCTTATAGCCATCCATTTCTGGCATCTCAGCATCTGTGATCAGCATAATAATATGTTCCGAAACATTTATACCGCTGTCGCACCATTGTTGTAACTGATTGAGTGCCATTAACCCATCGGACACCTCTATGACTTCCAGTCCAAGTTGTTCAAGCGTTTCTCTTACTTGACGCCTAGCAGTGGCAGAGTCATCTGCGATAAGCACCTTTCTACCCTGCATTAATGGCAGCAGTTGCTCGTCTAATACTCCATCGGATAACTTGATGTCGTATTGAATAATTTCTGCCAGCACTTTTTCTACATCTATAATAGAAACCAGTTCTTGTTTGTCTTGATATTCGATACGAGTTATTGCAGTTAAATAATTATTGCGACCAACCGTCTTAGGTGGCGGTAAAATATCGCTCCAGGTTAAATTGACTATGTGCTCAACCTTATCGACTAAAAAACCCTGAACTGAACGATTGTACTCAGTAATAATGAGGTTACTTTGTTCATATACCGCCGAAGGTCGGAAGCCGATGGCTTTACGAAGATCAATCACCGGAATGGCTAATCCGCGTAGATTCGCAACCCCTATAATACTTGGATGACTGCCGGGCATAGCGGTTAAGGGCGGCACTCTAACCACTTCCTTAACTTTGAAAACATTAATGGCAAATAGCTGCGTCACACTAATTCTGAACAACAGTAACTCTAGTCGATTTTCACCAACCAGTTTTGTACGTTGATCTACACTTGCAAGCATTTGCGCCATACTGTTTCCACCTAAAGTACGATTATAGCGATGATTATAACGATATACAGTATAAGATAACTAGGTCAAAAATAACTTTAATGCACGGATTTTGTTCAACATTACAATGTTTCTCCAAAAACATTGATCTCAATAACATAACCCCGTGCCGTGAACTTAACATGGCTCCTGTGCTGGCTGAAGATACTGTGCTCAGGGCTTTGAAGTTCAATGGGATTTAATAGTAGGTTCATTGCTCCAAGATGAAATTTAACACCTACATCAATGTAAGTAAGGTATTGATTGCCAAGAATGAACATTCCCTTTAGTAAAATCAATATCACTGAGCAAAGTCTATGCTCTTATATTAAAAGCAGCCCATCATAGAGGACTTTATACTAGGCCATTTCGCAGTCGTACTCACATAAAAAAGAGTAACCATCTCTAGGTCAGTACGCTTAGAATTGAACAAGCACAATGCCTCTAAAACAGGCATATTCAGATAGAACGAATAATTGTGATCCATTTCAAACCAAGCTGCGTACTGATATTCACTAGTCAATAAAACAATATTTTGGCGATATTGATAGGCAGAGTGAAAAAAATGCAAAATATTCAATCACAAAGTTCCCAAAGTCGTTATGCTAAAGGGTATGTTCCTTTCAAAAAGCCTTATATGGAAGAATCAAACTCAGAGCTGCAAGCGCAGCAACTTAAAGAGAAGCTCGTTAACGTGGCGCATACACGTTGTAAACGAGACTATGCTGAATTATTTAGTTTTTTTGCTCCCAAAATATTAGCATTTGGCAATCAAAGATTGTCTACCCAAGGTCTGGCCATGGATCTTGTGCAAGAAACCATGACGGCAGTCTGGACTAAAGCACATCTTTTTGATGCGGACAAAGGAGCGGTGACAACCTGGGTGTTTACCATAATGCGTAACCGCTGCTTTGATATGTTGCGTAAAGTCCAACATAACAAAGAGGACACGGTTAGTGATGACATCTGGCCTATCTTTGAAACTGTAGAAGAAAACGAACCAGAAGATCACATACTCACCAACAAACTCATGCATCATGTTGAGGAGCTTCCACCCTTGCAACAGCAGGTAGTAAGAGGCATTTACCTACAAGAGTTAAGTCAACAGGAGCTAGCAAGCAAACTAAATGTCCCATTAGGTACAGTAAAATCAAGGTTAAGATTAGGCTTGGTCAAACTTAGAAGTATTTTGGAGAAACATCATGATTAATTACCATCCAAATAACGACATGTTATTAGAACATGCTAAGGGTAACCTCAACCTTGCTATGGCAACGGCTGTATCTGCACACTGCGAAATATGCCCTCAGTGCCAAAAAGTGCTTGCTGAGATGACTCAGTATCAAGCAGATACTGCTTTGGCTAAAACCGATAGTTCAGCAGAAGATTTTGAAACCAGTATTGATTTAGACGATATGCTGGCTTCTATTATGCAGCTTACCCCGACATCAACCGCTAAGCAGCGACTTCCACAACACGCTATTGTTTCAGTAAAAGGTCATGAATTCAGTTTACCTACAGCCTTTAGACAGCAAGCAGATCAAACATGGAGTGGCATAGGAAAGATTAGTCGAATGCGACTCGATACAGAAAAAGGTCCCTCTAGAGCAAGCTTACTTCATATTGATGCTGGCGGGGAAATACCTGAACATACTCATCAAGGTACTGAGATAACGTTACTGCTTGAAGGCCATTTTGAAGATGAATTTAACCGCTACGGCCCTGGTGATTTTATTGTACTCGATGGCGAGCACCAGCATTCACCAAAAACTAAAGAGGGTTGTCTTTGCTATACAGTGGTTGATGCACCATTGCATTTCACCAAAGGAATTAGCAAGCTTTTGAATCCAATTGGCGAGCTAATTTATTAGTCAGCTTAAAATGAAATAAGGCCGCTAATAGCGTAATGCCGATCAGT
>NZ_JBFRMK010000374.1:0-420 GCF_041470405.1 Shewanella sp. 10N.286.45.A1 | reverse complement strand
TATCGCCTTCACTGTATTCGGTAATCAATAGTCCACCAGGAGTGGCATCTGAAGAGCAAGCATCTTCACCCGGACAGCCAAAGCCTTTACTGGCCTCAATATCTGTGATCTGTCCTTTTACTTTTGAGCCAACTAAGACCCACTGATTGGTGCTTCCTGGGAAATCAGCTGTTATATCAGTAACACCAGTAGTAACGTTTGCCTTTCTGCGAAGTAAGGTATTAGAAGTTGTGAAATCTGGATTACTTCCGTCTGTCCAACCAGCGCTTCCAGGGTCTTCGCCGAATTTACCAAAGATATCTACAATGGCACCATCTTGGCTTAGGATTAACGTATCATTTCCTGTAAACCAAGTAATTCCTGTTGTTTCGACGTCTATCGCACTCTTTCTCGTTTTAAACCCATCGGTAGCGCCTGAGT
>NZ_JBFRMK010000373.1:0-15395 GCF_041470405.1 Shewanella sp. 10N.286.45.A1 | reverse complement strand
ATTAATAATGGCTGGCTTTGATTATTATTGCTTTAGAATTTAAAAACATCATTAAATCTAGAACATTTGAAAACTTCTCAGTATCGGTTACTGTATTGCATGTAGTTATGTTTTGGTTAATCTATGCAGGTTTCATCCCACAGGAATTTAATGGTTTAATCCAAAGGCTTTGGGCTATTCTTACAATGGGCTGGTTTGGTATTGCCGCACACCTGATAGTTCAGCAGTACATTCTGGGTAACAAGGCGCTAAAGGCGGATTCGTAATTGTTGGCTCGGTTTCGCTTTGCTCTAAATTTTAGCCAACAATTACTCTCCGCTTAGCGCGGCGTTAGGTTTACTAAGGAAAGTCATGCCGTTCACTCCATTCCATATGGGCACAGGGATTTTAATTAAAGCATTGCTCCAAGGCAGTTTTAGTTTAATGGTCTTTGGCTGGTCTCAAATTGTAATGGATCTCCAGCCCCTCTGGGTTTTACTTAATGGACATGGTCACTTACATGGCTTTTCGCATACTTTTATTGGCGGTACTTTATTAGCTGTAGTTTCAGCTTTAACTGGTAAATACCTTTCTGAGTTTGGCTTAATTATTCTCAGGATCTCTAAATCATCTCAACCAATTAAAATTTCATGGTTAGTTGCTTTTATCAGTGCATTTGTGGGCTGTTTTAGCCATGTAATTCTTGATGGTATTATGCATTCTGATGTTCAGCCTTTTTATCCTATTTCATTAAGTAATCCAATGTTGGGCTATGTGTCTGTTGCTAACCTACATAAATTTTGTTTATATACTGGGCTAATTGGTGCGGCAATATTTTATGTTGTACAGTGGCGCAATCGTAAACCTAACACATATGAGCCTCCTGCCGGTCAATAGGCGAGCCTAACTTATTTGACTGCTTTTGCAGTCAAATTTAAATCAATCAACAAATTCATCTACTTCGTCTGTCAGTTAGCTGTCAAATCATCGTTTACAGCAAACACATATAGAGGCTCTCTTAGCGCGATCTTATCGCTGCCTGACGCTTTTCAATCCTTTGAAATATCAGAGGCACTAGACATTTATCGGTTAACCCTAAGATGGCACTATTCAAGTCAGAGGGAAAAAGTGGGGTCAGTGTAAACTTTAATTAATCCCTATACATTTGCTAATTCCACTACCCATTCCTAGACCCTTTGCACTAACGCGTTCCTGTTCAATAATGAGCTTGCCCCTTGGGCAGATACCTAGTGACTAACAGCCATTACAGACTCACCTAGTACACCCACTCCTCATCGGAGTTGTCGAATTACGTTGAAGAAATAGCCGCAATGCCCACACGGACGTGGGCGAAGCGGCACGATCTTATATCAAACGAAGTTTGATTTAGGTTTTAGATGTAATAGTGCTTCAAGCACCAACAAACTTTTGTCCCGTAATGAGTTTGGATCTAATACTCGCTACTCATTTGCTTTCGGCTATGTAAGCTAGTAAATCACGGGTGATTTACTAGCGGCTATAGGGATATATTCACGGTGACTTGCGAAAGCTCAATGCCGCTGAATTGCATTAAATTGCCCTATATTTTCTTAATTCCGATACCGAGCTTTAGGTTCATCGCCATGTTTGATACCAGATAGTTCATTCATTAAGCCTGTTATTTTACATATGTAACTCAAAACTGTTAGCTGTTTCGTATCTCATCGCTTTATATTACGGTACACTCCGCGCCAACAAAGGTTATGTTGGTAAGAGTAAATTTTACCAGACAATGTTTGTCAGCAATTGACAGATAAAATTGCTGATAGCAAGACTCGCAGGTCACTGACGCAAGCTGCGTTAAGTGGATCTCTCACCCAAACTGAATCGCTTTGGGGCTCTACCTGCCGTAACCGTGTCGCTAATGAATTGTCATTAGTTAACTGATATTTAAGAGATCAAGGTAGAATAATTATGAAGTCTGAACAGACTCTGGCAAGTGCCCCCTCCGATTCATTCTTGGATCGATATTTCAATATTTCAGCCCGTGGCAGTACCTTAAAACGTGAAGTTATTGCTGGCTTTACCACGTTTTTAGCCATGGTTTACTCCGTTATTGTGGTACCAAACATGCTAGGCACTGCCGGTTTTGATCCTGCGGCTGTGTTTATTGCGACCTGTTTAATTGCCGCTTTTGGCTCTTTACTTATGGGACTATGGGCTAACCTGCCAATGGCCATTGGTTGCGCAATCTCGCTGACTGCATTTACCGCTTTTAGTATGGTGTTAGGACAGGGGGTTTCAATTCCAGTCACACTTGGCGCTATCTTTTTGATGGGTATTGTATTTACTCTCGTCAGTGTGACCGGCATACGCCAGTGGGTACTGACCAATTTACCCAAGGGTATTGCTCACGGTACGGGAATTGGTATCGGCTTATTCCTATTACTAATTGCGACCAATAGCGTGAATTTGATTGTGTCGAATGACGCTGGCTTACCGGTAAAACTTGGCGATATTAATAGTTTACCTGTCATAGCGACGATTGTTGGCCTTGCAGCCACTATCGGGCTTGAACGCCGCGGTATGCCGGGCGGGATCTTGTTGGTGATTATCGCATTGTCTGTGTTTGGTTTAGTGTTTGATCCGAGCGTAACTTATCAAGGATTATTTGCACTGCCTGACTTAATGTCCGAAACCTCACTTATCGGTCAGCTTGATGTGATGGGCGCACTCAACCCTGTGGTATTGCCTATTGTGTTAGCGTTAGTGATGACTGCGATTTTTGATGCCACTGGTACTATTCGCGCAGTGGCTGGTCAAGCGGAGTTGCTAGACGAAAAAGACAATATTGTTGGTGGTGGTAGAGCACTGACATCTGACTCTGTGAGTAGTATTTTTGCTGGTGCCGTCGGCGGTGCTCCTGCAGCCGTTTATATTGAGTCGGCTGCGGGTACTGCGGCGGGTGGAAAGACGGGGCTCACGGCGACGATTGTCGGTGTGCTGTTTTTACTGATGATGTTCTTAGCACCTCTGAGCTATTTAGTTCCCGCTTACGCGACTGCGCCGGCATTGATGTATGTTGGACTGCTTATGTTAAGTAACGTCACTAAGCTTGATTTTGACGATAAAGTCGATGCGATGGCAGGTTTAACCTGCGCGGTATTCATTATCTTAAGCTGTAACATTGTTACTGGCATTATGCTTGGTTTTGTGACGTTAGTTATAGGTAGAATTTGTAGTGGTGAGTGGCGCAAATTAAAGCTAGGCGTATTAGCGATTACTCTTGGTCTGGTCGTCTTTTATATGGGTGGCTGGGCGATTTAAAACTCTTCCCTTACCAAGAAAAAGTCAATTGAGCCAGCCTATAAAGCTGGCTCATTTTTTTCTTAACCACTATTTTATGGCACCTACTTCGGCTCGGTGACAGTCAAAATAACGGCTGCGCTTCTTATCTTTCAGTTTCAGGGTATCAACAAGCACTAGCCCATCAATGCAATCGCCAAACTCAGCATCTATGCCAAAATCTAGAAAGCTAACCCCATCATCATGACACAATTCGCCATATTGCTTATAGAGCGCAGGGACTGCTGCGCCCATACTGGCCATGGTTTGCTTGAGTTGTTTAAAGCCCTGAGAATAGTCTAACTGGGAGTATTGTTTGTTGAGTTGCTGTAGCTTGTCTTCATTGAAAATATAGGGACTAAATGAATGCGCTAGAGATTGCTCATTAGAAAATTGGGTTTTATAGAAGTGGATTAATCGCTCTTTTGCCGGGTCTGGTAAATGATCGCTTAAAGAGACTGGACCAAAGAGATATCGATATTGTGGATTTTTAACGAGGAATGCACCAATCCCAACCCAGAGGTAATCTAAACTGCGTTTTCCCCAGTACTTGGGTTGTACAAAGCTTCTACCGAGCTCTAGGCCTTGTTCAAAGTAGGGCGCAAAGGCGGGTTGGTATTGAAACAGTGACTGACTGTACAACGCATCACGGCCCTGTTTTTGATGTACCTCTTTGGCGCCTGCGAATCGGTATGAACCGACGATCTCTAAGTCGACGGGATCCCATAATACCAAGTGTTGATAGTAGGGATCGTACTTATCAGTATCTCGGCGCATTCCGGTACCTTCTCCTACTGCGCGAAAGGCTATCTCTCTGAGGCGACCAATTTCGCGCATAATCGGATTACTTGATTGATGCTGGTATAGGTAGATCTTCTTAGCGTCGCTGGTCTCTCCAAGGAGTTCACATTGTAATAGTGCTGCCTGTAATTCACTGCGAGACTCAGGGTGCGCGATGGCACTTTGGGTGGTAAATAGTGGGCTGCGATTTTTACCAATGCGATAAAGATGATTTTTGAGTAGCTTAACCTTTGTTTTCAGTGGGAAGTCGGCACTGTTTACCACCTCCTTTGGGATCAACTCTCCAATACGCACAGGCATGGTTTTCTTTGCTTGTTTAAACATCTCTTTTACCAACATCAAGCTGGCTAATGGTTTATAAAGCATTGAAGCGCCATAAAAGGCGGCTGAGTTTTTGGCATCTGCATGCATAGGTAATAACGGCGCATTACAGGCTTTAGCTATTTTCAAAAAGCCACTGTGCCAATGAAGATCGACAACACCTGTAGGGCGCAAGCGTGAAACTTCTCCACTGGGGAAAATCAGCACCGCGCCTTCATTACGCAGGTGTTTGTGAATATTATCTAGATGCTGTTTGGGGGTGCCGCCGGTCATATTGCGCACCGGTAATAGTATCGAGTGCAATGGCTCCAGCGCCATCAGTAGCTCATTGGCGACCACTTTTATATCGGGTCTTACTTTGCTGATTAATTTTATCATGGCTAAAGCATCGAGCGAACCTATTGGGTGGTTCGCATAAATTACTACACGTCCCTCAATTGGAATATTCTCAACTTCATTATTAGGAACGCTGTAACTGAAATTGAAGCTGTTGAGTACCTGCTCGACAAAGTCTACGCCTTGTAAAAAGGCAAATTTATTGGCTATGTCATTGCACTCTTTTTCCTTGAGAAAATAGCGAAGCATTGCTTTGGTAGGGGTGGCTAACCATGGACTTTTATCGAGCTGTGGTAAGTTTTTTTCTACAACATTATCGACGGTAAAGATCATAATGATGGCCCTTATTATGGCTGCTAAAAGGTTAGGCTACACGCTTATTATTGAGATGATCGGTTTGCTGATTAAATTGAAACTCACTAATCAATCGGGCACTTTCAGTTGATTCTTGCCACTTTAAAAGTTGAATGTCACCTGATTGGGATTCTGCTATAAAAGTACAGTTCTCCACCCAGTCTCCATCATTGGCATAAATAATATTGTTTGTGAGGCTGAGTTCTGGCTGGTGGATATGGCCACAGACGACCACATCAGCCCCTTTGGACTTTGCATAGCGTATGACGGCACTACGGTAATTATTGATGGCTTGCTGTGCTTTACCTACTCTAAGTTTCACGTAACTTGCCAGCGACCAATAAGGGTAACCTAAGTGGTTACGGACTCTATGCAATTGTCGATTTAGAAACAGCAGTAGATCGTAAAGGTGATCGCCTAACTTGGCGTAGGCGCGGCCAATGCACACTTCTGAGTCAAATTGATCGCCATGCACCATTAATACTTTGCGGTTAGAGGCGGTGGTATGTATGTGTTCTTTACTAATGGTCAGATCCCAAAGGTGGAATCCATCATAAGGTTTGAATACATCATCATGATTACCGGGAATGTACACAATATCTGTTCCTTCTCGGGCCATTTTCAGTAGTTTCTGTAGGATAAGGTTATGACTTTGGGGCCAGAGGAACTTACGTTTTAGCGCCCAAATATCGATGATGTCGCCAACGAGAAATAGCTTGTCAGTGTGCAGTGAGTTGAGAAGCTGTAGCAGATACTCTGCCTTACAGTCTTTACTGCCGAGGTGAATATCTGACAACCAGATGGCATTGAAGTGTCGCTCAGTGCTATTTTTCTCGGTGTTATTGATTGGCGATATGCTACCAATATGACTTGATAGTGCACTGCTACAAAGTGACGTCTTACTGCTTGCTAATCCCTGCTGTTTCTCTTTCATTGTCCTGCCAGTTAACGCTGGGGGATGTCGATAGAGTAAAAGTGATAGTTGACTGCAAGATGAATGTTTTATGGCAAGTTAATGACGGCTATAAAAAAGAGCGCCTAAGCGCTCTTTATCTGTTGTCGTTAAAGATTACCTGATTAGAAAATTAGGTGTGCGATACCGGCAATAACAGGCAAAGTAACCAATGTTCTTAAGATGAATACTACGGCAAGCTCAAGGAAATTGACCGGGATTTTACTGCCCATCAATAACGCACCCACTTCGCTCATGTAGATAAGCTGAGTGACCGATAGCGCTGCAATAATAAAGCGAGTCATGTCAGATTCAATTGAGCTGGCAAGAATAGCGGGAATAAACATATCCGCAAAACCGACCACAATTGTTTTAGAGGCTTCAGCAGCTTCAGGCACTTGCAGTAACTCTAGTAGCGGAATAAACGGCATGCCGAGGTAGTTAAATATTGGTGTGAACTCGGCAATCATTAAGGCGATGGTACCGATCCCCATGACGACTGGGATCACGCCAAAAATCATATCAACAACGTTTTTAACGCCGTCTGTTAAAGTGTGCTTGATACCACCTGCACGTGAAGCTTTTGTTAAAGCTTGATCGAGTCCCCAAGAGAAAACACCGTGACCTGCAGGTATAACTTCATCATCTTTATGACGTGGCGTTTCATCTATATAGAGATCTTTCTTCCAAGACAGTGGTGGAAGCTTAGGCACGATTATCGCTGCGACAAAGCCAGCAAAGCACACTGTTAAATAGAAGGGAACAAACAGATGCTCTAATTGTACTTGTGAAATCACCACCAGTGAGAAAGTGATTGATACTGCTGAGAAGGTCGTTCCAATAACAGCCGCTTCACGTTGGGTATAAAAACGTGCTTCATACTGCTTACTGGTCATCAAAATTCCCACACTACCATCACCTAACCAAGATGCCATACAGTCAATGGCACTGCGTCCTGGTAAGTTAAAGATAGGGCGCATGATCTTAGTAAGCAGGGTGCCCAATAATTCTAGTAAACCAAAGTTAAGTAGAAGCGGCAGTAACATGCCTGCAAATAAGAACACCGAGAACAATACAGGCAACAGGTCGTTCAATACCAGCGCACCGGTATCGCCAGAGCGAATCGCTTCAGGGCCAATACCAAAAAAGGTAAGGCTGATAAATATAGCACCAAGGATACGGATGACTAACCAAACTGGTGTGACATTAAACAGTGAATTCAAGAAACTGTTTTCTGTGACCCATTTAGGTTTGATTGCTTTAACTAGTACAGAGGCTATCGCTGTAAATATAACAATACCAGTTACGATACCAACAAGTGCTTCACCGAGCAGGCTCTGTAGGCCTTTAGAGATAATGGCAATAGGAATGGTGATTGCGTCTTGATAGCTGATAGGGGTCATGAACAACAGCAGACCGATCAGTGATGGCACAATAAACGTGAGTATTGTTTTAATGTTGTGGGTTTGTTTTTCTGACACTTTTTTCTACCCTAAATATCGAGTTCTGCTTTGTAGCTTTAAAACGGCGTTTTGTACTTAAGCAAAAAATATATTGAATATTCATTCAACCGCTAACAGGCGAGGTTACCGCCTTAAAACATCTATGTAAAACGATTCCATCGATATAGATAATATATCAAAGCGAGCGAATAGTTATTAACTGTAAATGACTAAATATATTGTATAGGAATATGTAGAAAAATAACAAAATTATTTTATGTTTAAATCTTTTTAAAACAGTGTTTTAAGTTTGTTTTTTAGTTGTTTTGTTTTGGTGTTTTTATTGTGGTTTTTTCGTTGTCGTCACTTAAGGTTGTAACGACAACGTTTATCAAGACCTGTAAATTAACTAAATGTTTTTCTCAAAGATTTTGCTTTTTCAGCATTAACTTTAAGCTCTTTAACGGCTATTTCCACCACATCTATCGCACCTAGGTTTTCTGCTGACGCTTGACTGATATGGCTAATATTTTGGTTAATTTCGCCGACAACTAACGTTTGTTGCTCTGCAGCAACTGCATTTTGTTGCGCTAAATCATGAATATTTCTGACCGCTTCATAAATAGTGTCTACTTTTTGAGCGGAATCTTGTGCTTCATCAGTGCATAGTAATGCCTGAGACTTACTTTCATCCATCTGCTTTGACCATTGCGTTAGCATCGAAAACATCTTATCGACACTTTTCGAGATACTTTCTGTAGATTGCTGAGTACGACTCGATAGCGCGCGAACTTCATCAGCAACCACGGCAAAACCACGACCTTGTTCACCAGCTCTAGCAGCTTCAATTGCAGCGTTAAGGGCGAGCAGGTTTGTTTGCTCTGCAATCCCATCAATCTCGGTCATGGCACTGGCGACTCGCTCAGCTTCTTTATTGAGTAATAAAGCATTCGCAGCGGCTTCTGAAACTGACATTGTAAGTTCATTGATACTGCTGGCACTCTTTTGCATCTTTTCCCGACTTTCGTCACAAAGAAGGTAAGTGTCCTGAATGCTGTCAGAGGTTGACTGAATATTACTGGCGACCTCGGTAATTGTCGCTGCCATCTCTTCGGTAGCGCTAGCGATTTGTTCTATCTGTTGGCTTTCAACATCAAGCCCTACATGTGCTTGAGTTGCTGCGGTGACTAGTTGATTTGATATGTCATCAATGTGTTCGGCGTTATCTTGCGAGCGGCCTAGGACACCTTGTAACTTGGCATCTTTCATCATCAATTGGAAATCAAGCAGTGAAGAGGTATCTCGACCACAGTAGATAAAACGGCTAACTGAATCGTGTTGCTGCTTCATTTGCATTAACCGGGCTGGAATACGAAAAGCCTCATCATAGAAAATCGCCAAGTTAATACTCATTAGGATTATTCCGGCAAGTATGACGCCCCAGCCCCAAATGTAGCCTGCTGCAGCCAATCCTACACTGGCACATATGGCAGACAATAAACGTTTATTGGTTAGGCTGATGGGATCGTCAACAGCCTTGCCGTTGTTGAGCCGTTGATAAACTTTCTGCGCTTGGCTGACATACTCGGTTTTTGGTGCAACACGCACCGATTGATATCCAACGAGCTTTCCTTGCTCAAATAGCGGTGAAACAAAGGCATCTACCCAATAGAAGTTACCATTTTTGCAACGGTTTTTAACGATACCTCGCCAAGATTGACCAGCTTCTAGTTTTTGCCACATCTCTTTAAATGCAGCTTTGGGCATATCAGGGTGGCGGACTAGGTTGTGGTTATGCCCTATAAGTTCCTGCTCAGAAAAGCCTGAAACTTCTATGAATCGTGGGTTGGCGTAGGTGATCACACCTTGCTTGTTGGTGCTTGATATCAGCTGATCTGAATTAGTTAGCCTAACTTCCCGGTTGGCTGTGTTTGCATTGTTTGTTGTCATTATTATTCCATGTGACTGCAATTATGTCGTGAACGTGCTCATACCAACCAATATAGGAAGACGATCGACTCAGGGAATTTTGCAACGATCACATCTCTATACTGTTTGGTCTAACACTTGTTTGAAATATAACATTAATACACACACTTTTAATCAGGTTTATCTAAATTCCTTAACGAAATATTAGTTAAAAGTACATTGTACTTTTTTGTTGTAACAATCTGGGTTTATTCTCTTTTTGTGACCGGGGATAATGATTGTTTTAAATTTTAAACTTGAAAAAACTAACCGTAGGCGATAAAAGTAACATATGCGCTACATTTTCGGCGCTTGTAAAGCTTGTTAAAAATCTGAGCTAGACCTCTTTAACATAGGTGAATTCAATATATATTTGATGATGCTATTAGAAATTATAAAAATAGGAATATATGGTAGCTCGGATAAAGAATAAGGTTTCTACTCTCGCGTTTCGCTTTGGGATGCTGGGGATCTTCGGATTATTGTTAGGATTAGTTGCGTCAGTGTTGACCTTTGAACAGTATGATGGTCGAGGCTTTAGCTTTTTGAACCATACACTGAGCGAACTGGGTAATTATGGTCATTCCTATTTTGCCGTAATTATTAATGGTAGCTTATTTTTTGGTAGTTTGAGTGTTGTGCTGTTTTGTTTGTTTTCTTTGCAAATAGCTGATTCTCCATGGTCTTATCCATTTTTTGTTGGTCTTGCGCTGACCTTTTTTAGTCTTGCCGCGGTAGGTTTATTTCCTATCAATGTTTATCATTTGCATACTACTGCGCTTCAATACTTCTTCATTTTTGGCTGTGTGAGTTCGGTGCTATATGGGCTGTATTTATTAGTAGGTAAAGGGCGATTGTTCTCAAGGGCAACGAGCATATTGGCAACTTGCTCGTTCATTAGCATGTCGGCATTTCTAATTGTACCTTTACTCGGGTTAGAGCTGACTGAAGGTGATAGGGCGTTCTATCAGGAGATGCTCGTCGAGATGCATCGTCCTGATGTGTGGTGGCCTGCCGTATTTGAATGGGTAGGAGTCGCCTGCTTTTTGGCTTGGACCACCAATGTCATGTTAAATTTAAGACCTTCATTTAAGTCTTAACTAAACCTGTGCTAACCCTGATGTTTGATGCCAATAACCATTGCATGTCAGTGGCTCTGGTAGCTGTGGCTTAATCAAAATATTCTCTGCAACTTCGATACTCTTTAAACTACTGGGTGAAACTCTAAAGTAGTTGACTCCCATCTGTTGCATCTGGGCAATATCAGCTGAAAGATCTATTTGACTGGCTGATTGAGTTTGAATGCCGTTAACCCTTAATAGAGGTTGTTGGTCTTGGGTTTGAGCAAGTAACCCTTTTGAGTGCGACAAGCACACTGTTTGGCAGTTGTCTTTAGGCAGTCCTTGCTGCTTGGCGGTGAAACAGCGAGCTGAGTGCGCTAATGGTAAATATCCATGGGCAAATACTTCTATTTCATAGGGTAATGTTGCTCCGCTAGTTGCCACTTCTGCAGCAATCACATTCGATAACCACGTTTTAGATAGCTCAATTGGCATGACAAATCGCTGCATCCCCCATTGGTGCAGCTTATTAAGCGTTGCTAAGTTGTAGTTATTGATGGTGGGACCACAAACAAAGGGAAGGCCAATCTCTTTTGCTGCTTGTACCGCGCCGATATCATTAGCTTCTATAATGAAGTCACCATTGTTCACTTGCTTTTTTAGCTCTGTGTATTCTGAAGGGGCTTCCAATAACGCTAACGTCGACAATACCACCTCCTTGCCAGATTCTCGTAGCATGTGTGCGAGATTCAAGTAATCGCTAAATTTTACTTGTCGGCGCCTACTGCAAACGGTTTCGCCGAGGTAAACGACGGCAATGTTGCTTTCTGCCACTTGTTGATAGAATTGGCTGACTTTTTCTTTTGACCAGCAATACTGTATTGGCCCGAGAGATGTTTTCATTGTCTTTCCTTTAAAATAGGCAGAGCGGTTACTGCCAAGTTCGCTCATAGGCGCCGAGTGTCGTTGTTTGCCCTTCAGACACTTTGTCTAAAGCAGCGTTCCACTCTTGCTGGGTTTGGTATTTCTCTGGTGCAGATAAGTAACTGTCGATTGCTGTGCGCCACACTCGTGTTACTTGCTCAACATAAGCTGGACTGCGCTGGCGACCTTCGATTTTTAGAGAAACAACATTTGCTTTGGCAAGTTCAGGTAATAAGCTCAAGGTGTTTAAACTGGTTGGCGCCTCTAGTATATGGCTCGCGGTACTGTTTTCTTCAGTGGTGTAGCGACCCTTGCACACCACTGGGTAACCCATCTGCTCATTAATGCCAGATTTATCAATAAGCACATCGTTTAACCAAGTTAACCTATCATTGCCATTTTCTTGCCAACGAACATGTTTTGCCGGTGAACAGGAGCCGCCAGTGTTAGGCGACTGGCCGGTGACGTATGAAGATAGATGGCAGCGGCCTTCAGCCATGATGCATAAACTGCCGAATGCGAAAACTTCTAAGTCAACGGGGGTGACTTTAGACAGATCTCTGACCTGCTTCATCGACAAGACCCGTGGCAGAACCGCACGTTCAATATTGAAGGCTTCTTTATACAGTGTTAGCGCCCCAAGATTAGTCGCGCTGGCTTGCACTGATAGGTGCAACGGCAAATGTGGATAGCGGCTATGAGCGTAATCGAGTAGCGATATATCCGCCATAATGAGCGCATCAACACCGGTTGCCGCAGCCAGATCTATGGCTTGATACCAACGAGACTCTTCACCAGGTTTTGGAAATGTGTTAATGGTTAAGAATACTTTTTTACCGCATCTTTTTGTGTACTCAACAGCCTGTTGCAGTTTTTTGGGAGTAAAGTTTAAACCTGCAAAATAACGGGCATTAGTATCATCTTTTAGTCCTAGATAGACCGCATCGGCGCCAGCATTTAGCGCAATTTTTAATGATGCGAGGTTACCCGCGGGGCACAGCAGTTCCATATATTTGGCTCCAATGGTAAGGAATCAGGAGTTTAAAAGGGAATGAAGATCAAATTTTTGATGTAAAACAGGTTTGTGATCATAAAACCTAGGTAAGATCACTTTCTTTGTATCAATGCTGGAGCATTTTTAAATGCAAGGTTTACTTCCCAATAATTTGGCTAAAAAAATTCTGCAGGTTGCCCCCAAGGCGCTATCCAAGCCATTAGCACTTGTTCCGTTTTCTGTTAAAGCCGATCTACTCAAGCGCATCTTAGGCTTAGTGCTCGCAGAACAAGCGGCAGATGATGAACTTGAGTTTTTACAACAGCGATGGGTGGCGATAGAAGTAGAAGATTTAAACCTAACTTTTGAGGTCAGCTATCATGATGGTTGGCTAGTTCGTCCATTACAAAATGCAGAAGTGACGTTTAAGAGTGACTCAAAGGCGTTACTTTTAGTCGCTGCTGCGAAAGAAGATCCCGATACGTTATTTTTCCAACGAAAACTCAGCATTGAAGGTGATACAGAGCTTGGCTTAGAAGTGAAAAATTTATTGCTTGGGGTTGAATTCGATTCAATGCCTACTCCGGTAAGCACTGCTGTCACTAAGCTGGCAGAAGCACTGCAATCATTGCAGAGAAAAGCTGAGCCACATGTGGCTTGAATAAAGACAATAAAAAAGGCGCCATTGGCGCCTTTCTTTTAGCAAATAATAAGTTGGTATTAAATGCTGTCTTCTAGCCCACCAAGCGCTTCTACGACAGCATTCACCAAGGCAATTAGCTCGCTACCCATTAAAGCAAAGTCTGCATCTAAGCGCGCCATTGGATCTTCATTGCCTAAATCGTCATTACCCGCTCTAAATTCTTCAGAGAACTTAAGGCGTTTAATTGCTGCGTCAGACTGAAGCAAGAAAGCCACTGATTGACCAAAGTGTAATGCTAGTTTATGAACTTGCTTACCGACTTCAATGTGCGCTAATACCTCATTTTCGCTCAAGTCCTGCTGCTTAAAGCGCACAATTCCACCTTCATCTGAATCACTTTTTAATTCAGCTTCATCTTGCATCTCGAAAGGCGCAGGCGTTTTGCTCTCTTTTAACCATTCCGTTAACTGGCTTTCAATTGGCGTTTTAAAGCTCATCGGAATAATAGGCAAAGTACCAATGGCTTTACGCAGTAGCGCCATTAGCTCTTCAGATTTAGCGGCACTTGAGCTATCGACCAAGATCATCTGGATCTCAGGTAAAATCAGGGCGCGAATTTGGCTGCGACGAGAAAACGCTCTTGGTAGTAGCGTAGTGGTTATCTCATCTTTTAGTGCGTCTTTCTCTTTTTTTGCAAGTTTACGGCCATCTTCAGATTCAAGTAGAGCAACTTTTTCCTCTAATGCTTCTTTTATGACTTGAGCTGGAAGGATTTTTTCCTCTTTGGTTGCGCAGATAAGGTGTCTGTCTGCTGCGGTATGAACCAAAGTGTCGCCATGCTTACCAAATGCGTTAGAGAAGCCAAACTTGCTAATATCTTGGCTTGAGCATGGAGAGAAGGTGAAGTCTTCCAGTGATTTTTCCATTGATTCAGTGTCAACAGAGAAGGGCTTGTTAAAGCGGTATACAGTTAGATTTTTAAACCACATAGATTAAGTGCTCAGTCAAAATTAAAGCCGCAGTGTAAGTCATTGTCAGGTTCGGGTAAACCGCTTGGGTGTGTTGATACAGGATGTGATTGTCACATTTAACCAAACTGTCATATTTCAAAAGGGATGCTTGAAAGCCGCATTGTTAAAGGCTTTTCAATTTTATTGGCGCAACATTATAGCAATTTGAGCCGGTTTTGTTTTTTACTGAAATAAAAATGCAATAAACGTTCTTCATTATGGCGCTCGTCCAAACCAATAACCAAGACGAATAAACGTCGAAAGGATTAAATGATGAACGCTTTTTGTAAAACTCTACTGGCTTCAGCGCTAGCTACTGCAACTCTTGCTTCTGCTCACGCTGCAGACCCACTAACAGTTTACGGTAAGTTAAATGTTACTGCGCAGTCTAATGATGTAAATGATGAAGCAACAACGACTATTCAATCTAATGCTTCTCGTTTTGGTGTTAAAGGGGCTTTTGAATTAAGCAGCTCATTAGAAGCTTTCTACACCGTTGAGTATGAGGTTGATACAGGCGATGATGACAAGGAAAACTTCAAAGCTCGTAATCAGTTCGTAGGTCTAAAAGGTAACTTTGGTGCATTCTCTGTTGGCCGTAACGACACCATGCTTAAAATCTCTCAGGGTAAAGTTGACCAGTTCAATGACCTTTCAGGTGATTTGAAAAACCTGTTTAAAGGCGAAAATCGTATTGAGCAAACTGCAACGTATGTCACACCATCATTTAGTGGTTTCAAAGTCGGTGTCACTTATGCTGCAGAGGGCGCAAGTTCTCAATACGCACAAGACGGGTTCAGTATTGCTGCTATGTATGGTGATGCAAAACTTAAGAAATCACCTATTTACGCTGCTGTTGCCTATGACGCAGATGTTAAAGGCTACGAAGTTGTTCGTGCAACTGTACAAGGTAAAATCGCAGGTCTTAAGTTAGGCGGTATGTACCAGCAGCAAGAAGCTACTTATGACTCAGATGGTAATCCACTTGTTGGTCAAGAAAGCAAAACAGGTTACCTATTAAGCGCTGCCTACACTATAGATGCAGTCGTGCTAAAAGCTCAGTACCAAGATATGGAAGACAAAGGTGATTCTTGGTCAATAGGTGGCGATTACAAGCTAGGTAAACCAACTAAGTTATTCGCGTTTTACACCAATCGTTCATATGAAAAAGTTGAAAACGACGACAAATACTTTGGTGTGGGTCTAGAACACAAGTTCTAAATCACGCTTAAGTTATAGAAAAGGAGGCTAAGGCCTCCTTTTTGCGTGTAATACCAATCAGTATA
>NZ_JBFRMK010000372.1:0-3571 GCF_041470405.1 Shewanella sp. 10N.286.45.A1 | reverse complement strand
TTAATGCAATTGGTATAACGCTAGTTCAGCGATTCGGAATGACATGGAACAGTTATTTAGACAAGAAGTCTTACAGCATAAAGTAAACCGCTTAGATGGCACAGTAAGCCTCATTCAGCCAGCAGCTTTTAAATGGCTAACCCTTTTGCTGGTCATTATTATTGTTGTTAGCGTGATCTTTCTCGCCAGTGGTCAATACAGCAAAAAGGAGCGCGTTGTGGGGGTTGTGCAACCCGATAGCGGCCTACTAAAACTCACTTCGCCACAAGCTGGTGTCATAAAAACGCTACTGGTTGCGGAAGGGCAGCATGTGGAGCAAGGCGAACCGATTTTACGGGTAGAGTCGCTAAAACACGGTGCCAATGGATTTGAATTAAATCACTCCCGCATCAGCCAGTATCAGTTTCAAATCAATATGCTCAATCTGCAAATAAACAAGCAACACTCACAAAATACCCTACAGATCCAAGAGTTAACCCATAGCAGAACAAGTATCACAGCCAAGCTGAACGAGCTTGAACGCCAAAATGAGATAATCAATCAGAGAATTGAAATCAATAATAATGTCTCAGAGCAGATGGCTACGCTTGCCAAGCAAGGCTATACCTCAAAGCTAGATCTCAACCGACAGATAGATACGTCGTTAACCATTGAGCAGCAAAGTTCAAGCACTCAGTCACAAAAACTCACGCTGACTAACGAACTCAATCAAATCAGCAATCAACTATCCCAGCTGCCGATAGAGCACGCCAAAGTTCTCGATCAACTGCAAAATCAACTCACTGAAGTACGGCTTAATCTCGCTATTGTGAAGCAAGAATCACTAGCTGAACTTCGCGCTCCAATGAGTGGTAGTGTCACCGGCATCCTAACTAAAGTTGGCAAATCAGTTAATGCACAACAGTTTTTGCTCAGTGTGTTACCTGAAAACAGTAAGATGCAAGCGGTGCTATTTATCCCCACCTCAGCGTTTGGTTTCATCGAAATTGGCCAACGTGTTCGATTGCGCTATCACGCGTTTCCCTACGAAAAGTTCGGCATTTTTGATGGCGAAATCATTGAAGTGAGCGCTAATGTAATCTTACCAGAAGAGACTGAATTACCAGGCGTCATTCAAGCGCCCTCTTATCGAGTAGTGGTCAGCCTCGCCGACCAAGCCATACTCGCATACGGAAAAGAGACTCCACTGCGGGCTGATATGATGCTGGATGCAGATATCATCGTGGAGCAACGTTCACTGTTAGCTTGGTTATTTGACCCGATTTTCAGCCTTCACGGCAAGCTTTAAAGACTTAATGAATAGGACAGGTAGCATGGATGATGTAGTGGAAAATTCAGCGAGTAAATTAAGTTTTTGGAACCGTAAAAAACTGCCGATGATCCGCCAGTCGGAAGCTACCGAATGCGGCCTAGCATGTTTAACCATGATTGCGGGTTATTACGGCCATGTCTCGCAGATGAATGAGATGCGGCAACGATTTCAACTCTCTTTAGAAGGCGCTACGCTGCTCGACATTATGCAGTTTGCCGAACAAATGGCATTGACGACTCGGCCACTAAAAATAGAGCTTGAAGATCTCCCCTCTCTAGACACCCCATGTATACTGCACTGGGATCTCAACCATTTTGTGGTATTAAAATCAGTCAGTAAGAGTCATATCGTTATCCATGACCCGGCATCTGGCGTCAAAAAAGTCTCTATTGAAGAAGCCTCTAAACGTTTCACAGGTATTGCGCTAGAGCTACGGCCTACTAAAGAGTTTAAACAAAAAAAACCAGCACCAAATCTAAAGTTTTCAGATTTTTGGAGCAAAATAATTGGCCTCAAAAGCTCTTTAGTCCTCATATTTTCGCTATCCTTGCTACTGCAATGCTTTGCCCTTATCACCCCCTATTACATCCAGTTAGTGATTGATGACGTTATCATCAGCAAAGATACTTCCTTGTTGATTGTACTTGCCGCAGGCTTTTTCATGGTACTGCTGTTTGAAATAGCAACTAATGCCCTGCGCAGCCTTTCATTGATGCATTTTGGCAATTTGATGAACATACAATTAGGCTCTAACCTATTTCATCATTTGATACGCTTACCACTGCAATACTACGAAAAGCGTCATATGGGCGATGTCGTTTCGCGTTTTGGTTCATTGCAACAGGTAAAAGAACTACTAACCACCGGAGTCGTTGAGTCTATTATTGATGGCATTATGGCAGTGCTTACACTGTTCATGATTTTCTATTACAGCCCTAAATTATCAGTCATTGTGCTCGTAGCCGTTGCTTTGTATGCCCTCATCCGCATCGTTATGTATCAACCTTTTCGCGCAATATCTGAGCAAGAAATAATCGCGAGAGCGGAAGAGAACAGTAACTTTATGGAGTCGATTCGAGCTATCCAAACCATTAAGCTATTTGGCTCAGAAGCAAAACGCGAAGGCCAATGGCAAAACAGATATGCTGCAGCAATTAATCAGAATATTCGCTTAGGTAATTTTACTATCTCTTTCAGTGCCATCAACCGGCTACTTTTTGGTTGTGAGAATATATTGGTGATTTATGTCGCCGCTACACTAGTTATACAGGGGGGATTCAGCACTGGCATGCTGTTTGCCTTTATGGCCTATAAAACGCAATTTATGACTAAAACACAAAATCTTATCGACAAGATGATTCAATTTAAAATGCTCAGTCTGCATTTTGAACGAATTGCTGATATCGCCTTAGAACCCAAAGAAGTAATAAGCGAACAACAAGTATCTAATGATATTAAGGGTACAATAAGCATCAAAAATCTATATTTTAAATACAGCGATTCCACCCCAGATGTACTGGTTGATGTCAATCTGGACATAAAAGCCGGTGAATCCGTCGCGATTACTGGACCATCGGGCTGTGGGAAGTCGACCTTACTCAAAGTCATGTTAGGGTTAGATACACCCTATAAAGGAGAGGTATTAATCGACGGTACTCCCTTAGCTCAAATAGGCCATAAACACTACCGCCAACAAATAGCGGCCGTGATGCAAAATGACGAATTACTGTCAGGCAGCGTTGCAGATAACATTGCCTTTTTTGACGATAAAATCGATATGGAGCACTTAGTCTACTGTGCAGACTTGGCCGCTATTCACGACGATATAAGCAGTATGCCAATGGGTTACCACAGTTTGATTGGCGATATGGGCTCTAGCCTATCTGGCGGCCAAAAGCAGCGGATAATTCTTGCTAGAGCACTGTATAAAAAACCAAAAATACTCTTTATGGATGAAGCTACCAGCCACTTAGATACCGCACTAGAAAGCGATATTAATCGTGCCATTAAACAGATGAAAATCACCCGAGTGATTATTGCCCACCGTAAAGAAACAATAGCCTCTGCAAATAGAGAGATTAAACTGAACGTGGCTAACAAGCTAGATTATCAACCAGTAGATTGATCACTAAAGGGATAACAATATTAGGACGGGTAATTAGGGGAGATAGACGCGACGGTACTCACTTTACCCACAAGCAAAGCTAATAAATAATTTACAGTATCCTGGTCAAGCACAGCCGGACACCTGACTTTGTA
>NZ_JBFRMK010000371.1:0-2978 GCF_041470405.1 Shewanella sp. 10N.286.45.A1 | reverse complement strand
CCCCCGGCGTGACAGGCCGGTATTCTAACCAACTGAACTACCGCTCCAAAACTCTAATAAAAACCAATTATCTTAGTTCTTATTCTATTCGTTATGTCACTAACAAATAGTTTAAATTTTAGCACTTGATTGGCGGAACGGACGAGACTCGAACTCGCGACCCCCGGCGTGACAGGCCGGTATTCTAACCAACTGAACTACCGCTCCACATCAAGTGCGATGAATAATACGTAGACTGTTAAACTCCGTCAATAAGTTTTTGCAGCAAATATTACTAACCAGCTAAAAAATACTCAATTTTGATATTTAACGTACAACAATCACGATTTGCGGGTTAGTTTCCAGCTTTGGGATCATCAAAATCTTCCGGCATCATCAGATCAATCTCATCAAGTTCCATAGTCATCTTCTGTTGACGTGACTCTTTATCTATTCTTGCTTGAGTGGCAGCGAGTGCTTTTTTCAAGTTACTGCGTTTACGGACAAACAGTAAAATCAAAATACCCAAAATGAGTAAAACCGTATTGATAGTAATCAACCAAAATATGGCATCTTGTTTTGCTGAGTCTTCTGCCTTCTTGGCTTGCTGTTCTGCCTTTGCCGCAAGTTCCTCTTTTGAAGGCGGTGGCTCTGGTGGTTTAACAAAATTAAAAAACAGTTCCGGTAAGGTCAAATAGATCTCGCGTCCAGCTTTAGTGGTGCTCACAGCCGTTAACTTGATGCGATAACTACCAAAATCATTCACCGGTTTTAAGTGAAACAAACTATCAGCTTCAGCAATATCTGAAATAGATTCTAATAACCGCATTCCAGCAGGCCCCACTATTTCAGCTTCAATGTGCGTCTGCGATAACAACAATTCATTTGCATCTACGGTTAGGTGTAGATCCCACCGTCCCGCCTCTGCACTTTCAGGCGCGACAATCTCCACATTAATAGGCCGTGTCGACAAGGTAAATGCTTCAGAGTATTGGCGTTCAAGCACGGCATTCTTAGCATCGACTTGTAGGGTATAACCACCCCACGCTTGGGTTAAATTTATCTTACTGGTAAAGACCCCGTCATCAGGGGTTTCATCAAGCTTTTCACCATTGTCTCGATAGTTACCGACGATAAAGCTTCCCGCCGCAAAGTTTTCATCACCAGGATTGTTGTCGCTGATAAATTTCGCCGTCCAGCTCATCAGATAATCTAAACCTGGTAAGCGAACTTTTTCATCATCTCCAATCAGACGTGTGGTTAACTTCAGACGTTCACCTTGGTAAAGTGGCTGTGGGATCGGATCGACGTCGATTGAAAGTTTGGAGACTTTGTCAATTACAGAGCCTTCAACAACTCTACCTATAAGCTGCCAAGGGCCTGGCATAGGGTTTTCAATGGTGATCATATCGCCGGTCAATCCATCCATCCACTTTACGGATTCTGGATGGCGACTGGCATACCATTTACTGCCATCAGGCTGCACCACAATTACCGGTGCACTGCCGTACTCGCGTTGAATAAGCAAGGTGACACTATCGACCATATGGTCAATTCTAAAGCGATTTTTTAATTCAGAGGCTTGAGATGAAAGAATGACGTCAGCAATGGCGATACGGCTTAGCAAGAGCCCAATAAGTATCGCCGCTACACATGTTGTTACGCGTTTAATCATAGATAAAAATCTATCCTCGCCAGATACACTGCCCAGATTTAGCGACTAAGTCGAGTCGCTCTTCATGTCTAGTTAGTTCATCGGCCGATGCGCTGATCACTTTAAGTTTTGCTCGATCTTTAGGGAGCCTATTTATGCCACCGCTCTCTTGACCCGCTTTTTCACTTGATAGGTTAAACTTAGTTTGCCCGCCCGTCATGATGAGGTAAACGTCAGCTAAGATCTCGGCATCCAGTAATGCGCCGTGAAGATCGCGGCGAGAGTTATCAATACCGTATCGCTTACAAAGCGCATCGAGGTTATTTTTCTGTCCCGGATGAAGATGTTTGGCGATGGCAAGTGAATCGAGTATTTGACATATTTCGGCTGTCTTCGGCCCAATAGGCTGTAACATCGAAAACTCATGATCCATAAAGCTAACGTCGAAGTTTGCGTTATGTGCCACAATTTCAGCGCCATCAATAAACTCAATAAAACTTTGCGCTATTTGATGAAACTTAGGTTTGTCTGCGACAAATTCATTGGTGATCCCATGAACTTCAATCGCTTCTTCATCAATTGGTTGTAGCGGATTGATATATTCGTGGTAATGACGCCCAGTTAGCTTGCGGTTTACCACTTCAACACAACCAATCTCAATAATGCGATGACCAAGATAGATAGGGCCACTAGATTGGTTCATACCTGTGGTTTCGGTATCGAGAATAATTTGGCGTTTAGCGCTTGAAATAATGTTCATGTGAATTAATGCATTTCTCAGTTAAATTTTTGGGTATACTCGCCCAGCACTTTCGCTATGGTACCAACTTGATGACTGGACTGAAACAGATCTCTATCTTTACCGACGGTTCTTGCTTAGGAAACCCTGGGCCTGGGGGCTACGGCATTGTAATGAAGTACAAAAAACATACTCATGAACTCGCCGATGGTTTTGCATTAACCACCAATAACCGCATGGAGATGCTCGCTCCTATTGTGGCATTAGAGGCGCTAAAAGTCCCTTGCCAAGTAATATTAACTAGCGATAGCCAATATATGCGCCAAGGGATCACGCAATGGATCCATGGCTGGAAACGCAATGGTTGGGTAACATCCACTAAGCAAGCGGTAAAAAATGTCGATTTATGGCAACGTCTTGATGCCGTTTCACAGCGGCACCAAATTGATTGGCGCTGGGTTAAAGGCCATGCAGGGCATGTTGAGAATGAACGCTGTGATGACTTAGCACGCCAAGCTGCAGAGAAAAAGCCGACTCAAGAAGACAGCGGCTATCTCGCACAACAAGATTAAATTGCTATAAATATAATTAGGGGCTGTTGACCTT
>NZ_JBFRMK010000370.1:0-2987 GCF_041470405.1 Shewanella sp. 10N.286.45.A1 | reverse complement strand
TGCAATTGGTATTAGATAAGATCTTAGCGCCTCCCTCATGTGCTTGATACCAATAGCAGAATCCACTAATAGTCATGCGCCCACTCAACAAAATTACCACGCCCCAAAATTCAAACTTTTAATTAGTTTAACTAACCTGAAACATTCCCTAGGCCTAATCTCACTTATCAGGAGACAGCTGCAGAAAAAAAGCTGTAGGACTGGGCTTTTTAAGGTTAAAATGCCGCCACTCCAATAATCAAAACAATGCTAATTAAGGAGAATTCGGGTGGCAAAAACCTCATTCTACGACCAAATAAATCAACAGCTTGCCGATGTAAAAGCGGAAGGCCTTTATAAGAGCGAGCGCGTAATTGTTTCTCCTCAACAAACAGCAATTAAAGTTAATGGTGATGAAGTTATTAACTTTTGTGCCAACAACTATTTGGGTTTAGCTAATCACCCAGAGCTAATCAAGGCAGCACAAGGTGGACTCGACGCCCATGGTTTCGGCATGGCGTCAGTACGATTCATTTGTGGCACCCAAGATATCCATAAAACTTTGGAAGCTAGCCTAAGCTCATTCTTAGGCATGGAAGACACCATTCTTTACTCTTCATGCTTCGATGCCAATGCAGGCCTGTTTGAAACTTTACTAAGCGCTGAAGATGCAATTGTTTCTGATGCACTCAACCACGCCTCAATTATTGATGGTGTGCGCCTTTGTAAAGCTAAGCGCTTCCGTTATGCCAATAACGATATGGCTGATCTTGAAACCCAGCTTAAAGCAGCAAAAGAAGCTGGTGCACGCAATACCTTGATCGCTACCGATGGCGTATTCTCTATGGACGGCGTGATTGCTAACCTAAAAGGTGTGTGTGATCTTGCTGACAAGTACGACGCACTAGTGATGGTTGATGACTCTCACGCAGTTGGTTTTGTTGGCCAACAAGGCCGTGGTACTCATGAGTTCTGCGAGGTGATGGACCGCGTTGATATTATCACCGGTACTTTAGGTAAAGCACTTGGTGGCGCTTCAGGTGGATTCACTTCCGCTAAAAAAGAGGTCGTTGATTGGTTACGTCAACGCTCACGCCCATACCTATTCTCAAACTCATTAGCACCCTCAATCGTTACAGCTTCTATCCATGTGTTGGAAATGCTAAAAGATGGCCAAGAGTTGCGTGAAGCGGTATGGGAAAACAGCCGTTACTTCCGTGAGAAAATGTCAGCGGCAGGCTTCACCCTTGGCGGTGCCGATCATGCAATCATTCCAGTAATGATTGGCGATGCCAAACTGGCTGGTGACTTCGCCAACCGTCTACTCGCAGAGAATATCTACGTGATTGGTTTCTCTTTCCCTGTAGTACCGAAAGGTCAGGCACGTATTCGAACGCAAATGTCAGCTGCGCATACTAAACCGCAAATTGACAAAGCCATTGAAGCCTTTACCCGTATCGCGAAAGAGATGGGAATTATCAGCTAGAATTAAATCAATTGGGCTACACAGTGTTGTAGCCCTTTTTGTATCAATTTGAAGACCAATGACTGTTGGTCTGGCATAGGTTCTAAAATGAAAGCGCTAAGCAAACTAAAGCCTGAAGAAGGCATCTGGATGGTTGATGCCCCCAAACCTGAAATGGGCCACAATGATCTGCTGATTAAGATCCGTAAAACCGCCATCTGTGGTACCGATGTGCATATCTATAACTGGGACGAATGGTCACAAAATGCTATTCCAGTACCTATGGTGGTTGGCCATGAGTACGTAGGTGAAGTTGTCGATATGGGTCAGGAAGTGCGTGGCTTTACTATTGGTGACCGAGTATCAGGCGAAGGGCATATTACCTGTGGTCATTGCCGTAACTGTCGCGGTGGCCGTACTCATTTATGCCGTAACACCTCTGGCGTTGGTGTGAATCGTGAAGGTGCATTCGCTGAATATTTAGTGATCCCAGCCTTTAACGCTTTTAAAATCCCAGATGATATTTCAGATGATCTGGCTTCTATCTTTGATCCATTTGGCAATGCTGTTCATACCGCATTATCATTTGATCTTGTCGGTGAAGACGTGCTGATTACTGGAGCTGGTCCGATTGGCATTATGGCTGCAGCTGTTTGTCGCCATGTAGGTGCGCGTCATGTGGTGATCACTGACGTCAACGAATACCGTCTCGAACTAGCTGAGAAAATGGGTGCCACCCGAGCGGTCAACGTTGCCAAAGAAAGCTTGGATGATGTAATGAGTGAACTTGGCATGACTGAAGGTTTCGATGTCGGTCTTGAGATGTCAGGTGTACCTGCAGCATTCCATTCAATGCTCGATACCATGAACCATGGTGGTAAAGTTGCTATGCTAGGTATTCCTGGCGGCGAAATGGCGATTGACTGGAGTAAAGTGATCTTTAAAGGATTAATCATCAAAGGTATTTATGGCCGTGAGATGTTTGAGACTTGGTACAAGATGGCCAGCTTAATCCAATCAGGTTTAGATATATCTCCAATTATCACTCATCACTACAAAATAGATGACTTCCAGCAAGGCTTTGACGCTATGCGCTCAGGACAGTCTGGCAAAGTGATCCTAAACTGGGATTAAATAGTCCTTGAGGGCTGGCAGAATTTCAGCCCTCTATTTATCTCCAAATTATCGCCAACTACACATTCAATTAATGCAGGTTTTCTATGTCAGCGTTTCAACATTTAAGTGTCAATCAACTTATCCACATGCAAGAAGCTACAGCCGAATTGCAAATAGTCGACATTAGAGATGCTGCCAGCTTTGAAGCTGGGCATATTAGCAGCTCATTTAACCTCAATAATGAAAACATCAGCCATTTTATTGCAGGAGCCGACATGGATCTGCCATTGGTTGTTGTCTGCTACCACGGCATTAGTAGCCAAAGCGCTGCAACCTACCTAAATGAGCAAGGTTTTGATAATGTTTATAGCTTAGATGGCGGATATAGCGCCTGGCATCAAGCTAACGCGTAATACCAATCAGTATA
>NZ_JBFRMK010000369.1:0-10288 GCF_041470405.1 Shewanella sp. 10N.286.45.A1 | reverse complement strand
TGGATCGCCTCTAATAAGTATTTAGGATGGGAGAGCAAAGAGGCTTATTATCTCTTCTGCCGCAGAGCGGCTTCGTTCAACAAGCTAATTAATAAGGACAAAAAACAGTTGGCTGTTTTCGTTCCTCAACATTTTAGCCAACAATTTTTTGCCCATTATTAGGGCGTTATAAAGCAATGGATATTTATGCAAAGTATATTAATCAGCGATGATAAAGACTTACTTGATCTTATTAGTGTTCATGAGCTGCTAAGTAATGAGGCTCCATGGGCAAAAGGAATTAGTTTCGAAACTGTGAAAGTGTCTGTTGAAAACTCTTTATGTATCGGTGCATATTTAAATAATACTCAGGTCGGTTTTTGTCGTGTGATTACTGATTATTCGACTTTTGGAAACCTGGTAGACGTAATTGTTTGGCCGAGCCATAGAGGAACAGGTATCTCAAAGTTATTAATGGATGCTGTTATGAGTCATGAAAAGCTTTCAGGCTTACGACGTTTTACTTTAGCTTCATCGAATGCACAAGGTTTATATAGTAAATTTGGTTTTTTACCTGTAGCTAATCCTGAGATATTCATGGAGCGTTACAACCCTGATGTCTACTCAAAAGCCTTATGACAAGAGCTTTAAACGGAATAAAAACAGTTGGCTACGTTCCGCTTCGCTCCATAATTATAGTCAACTATTTTTATCCGCTTAAGCAGGCGTCACATATCCGTTTGCCGTACTTTCCCCTAGCAATGACAATCTAATACTAGCTACTCACTTGCTTTGAGCTGTGCAAACTTCTAAATCATGGATGATTTAGTAGAGCCTATATGGATATATTCACGGCGACTTGCAAAAGCTCAATGCAGCTGAATGGCGCTTGACTACCATATTTCCATTTAACCTCGATACAGTTCTTTAGACTCCTCAGGCTACCTCATACTTGTCCAAAAGTGAGTTTCCAAGTAGTCAAAAACTAATATGCTCTAATAGAGCTCAAAACCTTAACTACTTGCGCCTAGCGCCGTTAATATTCGAGAGTCGTCCCCTAATTTAGCTCCCATAAAAAAGACCGTATCTCATAATAGAAGATACGGTCTAATCATCAGCATTTACTATTGATTAGCGTCTAGTCCTTAAGGTGTGTAATAAGTTTCAGCACCTGGCCCTACAGGTAAGCCAAAGCCGAATACCCAGATGAAGAAGAAGCAGGTCCAGCCAATAAAGAACACGATGGAGTATGGCAGCATAGTGGCGACTAAGGTGCCGATGCCGAGGTTCTTTTTATATTGCGATGCTACCGCTAGAATGAGGCCGAAGTAACTCATCATCGGGGTAATGAGGTTAGTGACTGAGTCACCGATCCGGTAAGCCGCCTGGATAGTTTCTGGGGCATAACCAACAAGCATAAGCATAGGCACAAAGATAGGTGCGGTAACGGCCCACTGAGCTGAGGCGCTGCCGAGCATTAAGTTAATAAAGCCACACATCATAATAAACAGCACAAAGACTAATGGTCCGGTGAGTCCAATAGCGTTCAGTGCATCCGCGCCCGATACCGCAAGCACGGCACCTAAGTTAGTCCACTTAAAGAAGGCAACAAACTGCGAGGCAAAAAATACCAATACGATGTACATGCCCATGCTACTCATGCTGTGAGACATGGCATTAATGACATCGACATCACGCTTCATGCTGCCCACAACTTTACCGTAAACCAAACCAGGAATAGCGAAGCAGATAAAGATAAAGGCCACGATCCCTTTCAGGAATGGTGAGCCTGCAACTAGGCCTGTATCTGGGTTACGCAGCGGCGCTCCTTCAGGTACGACGGTCAGCGCCAGCAGGCATGACATGGCGAGTACTGCGATACCCGCAACCTTAAGGCCTCTTTTTTCTAGGTCTGTTACGCCATCCATTTTTTGTTGGCTGAGATCTGTTGCTGCTTCACTCGGGTCATACTTACCCAGCTTAGGTTCAACGATTTTCTCGGTCACTAGTGCGCCCAAAAAGGTAATAAGGAAGGTAGAAACAAACATGAAATACCAGTTCACCTCTGGGCCGACAAGGTAGTCAGGATCAATCATTTGCGCGGCAGCTTCAGTAATGCCCGACAGCAATGGGTCAACGGTTCCTAATAATAGGTTAGCGCTATAACCACCTGAAACACCTGCAAAGGCTGCAGCTAAGCCTGCCAATGGATGACGGCCGAGTGAGTGGAAGATCATCGCAGCCATTGGGATTAGCACCACATATCCAAGCTCTGCTGCGGTGTTAGACACGATGCCTGCAAATACTATGGTAAGGGTCACAAGGCGCTTTGATGTACCCATAACCAATAAACGCATAGCTGCAGAAAGCAAACCTGAACGTTCAGCAATACCAACACCTAACAGTGCAACAAGCACGGTACCGAGCGGGGTAAAGCCTGTGAAGTTGGTAACCAAGTTAGATACGATCATACGTAAGCCTTCGGCATTCATCAGGCTTACAACGTGAATGAGACCGTCGGCGCTACGGCCAGAGGCTCCTTCAGGGCGTGGGTCAATAACCGTTAGTTCAAAGTAACCAGCAATACCACTAATCACTACTACCGCGGCGCAAAACATTGCAAATAGCGTTATAGGATGAGGCAGCAAGTTGCCTAGGCGTTCAACAACATTGAGGAAGTTTACAAACCAACCACTCTGTTTCTGCTCGGGACTAGAGGGTGGGTCGTTAGGTAGAGGCAAGCTCTCGCCTTTATCGGTACTCATGTGATCTTCCTTCAATTGTCTAATTATTTTTATGTTTGTTATGGAGTCAGCTTAGGTTGCTTTGAAACATCTATTTTGTAGTCGAACCGCTATATCTATGGTTCGATATGTAAATCGACCTTGCATGATGGATAACAAAAATTAATTGAACCTTAAAAGGGGCTGTAAAGCTTACAGCTGTGCGGTATGACACACTTGTGTAGAGCTTTTTGAAAGTGGGGACAGAATAAAAAAGTCAAAAAAAAGGACTCATGTTGAATGAGTCCAAAAGGGATTGATTGTCTAACAATATCGCTTGGGATGTGATTACTATAGCGGCTTGTAACTGTATCCCAGCTGAATGAAAAGTAAGCGAGTTTGCAACTGGAGCATTAAGTCTAGTGAGCAGGTCGTTAAGCCAGCTTTTCAAACCTTAATGCCGTTTTTTAGGCTTTAATAGTCCAATACACCACTAATTTCTTTATACATTGGCAATGAATCGAAACCTGATTGCAAGGCTGTACAAAAATGCACTAGTTTTGTTTTGTCATTAGTTGCTGATTTAAATGTGATTAATTTTTATTGCTGTTGGTAATTTGGCCGGTTAATGTTATTTGGCAAGCCTAATCATTTAATGATGATAAGCCAGTACTATTAAGCAGTGAAATGTGATTTTATCGGCTTAATTAGGCCAACAACGTGAATAGTGAGTTAAAAAACACCAACAAAAAATGCAACTTAGTTAGTCTATTAGGCTGGATTTTGGCGGCTAAATAAGTAACAGTGTGGCTATTAAAGCCAATAGTCACGCGATAAATTGCAAGTTTCTCAGCGTATTGGTGAAGATGCCTCGATAGAAAGGCACGAATAACAACGATAAGGATATGTAGTAATGGAAGGTATTTTATTGGGCTTAGGGTTAGCAGTGATTATTGCTTACCTCTGGTATGTTAGCTTAATTAAAAAACGCAATGCGGGTCGAGAAGCATTATCTGGCATCGATGTGCAGCTAAAAAAGCGTTCGAACTTAGTGCCAAATATCTTAAAGATAGCGCAAAAGTTCATGGACCATGAAAAGTCATTACTGACTGAAATTACCGAGCTTAGAACGCAAGCGATAGCGGGCTATAGCGACACTGACCCCGATGCCGTAAAGAAGCATCTGCAAGTGTCTGAACAGTTGAATCAGAAAATGTCGCAACTTATGGTGAGCGTTGAAAATTACCCTGAACTTCGTTCAGACAATACCATGCTACAAGCGATGCAAACCTATAATGAGGTTGAGGCACAACTTTCTGCCGCACGTCGTTTTTATAATAGCGCCGTTTCTGAACTCAATACCGCCGTTGAAATTTTCCCTGGTTCAATCATTGCGTCAATTGCTAATGTAAAAGTGATGCCTTTCTATGAGGCCGATGAAGCAGCGAAAGCGCCAGTAGATGCGGCTGACTATTTAAAGTAACTCAGAGCAAACAAACGCTTTAGCTATTGCTTAAGCGTATTAACCAATAAATACGATTTAACATAGTTACTTTATGAATATCTTTAGTTTTATTTTTGGCTCGCAGATCAAAGCTTTGCGTAGTGGTGACAGGTTGCAGGCACCGAGCGATGAGCTTGAAGCATTTAAAGCACACTACCAACAACATATTGAACCGCTAACCAGCAAGTTTGAAAGCGCACGAGTGGCCAGCCTTAAAGCGTGCCGTGGCAGGTTGTACCTAAGCGCTGCTATCTATGCGGCGCTGCTGCTGTTAGCCTTGATGTTTAAACCCATGCTTAATCTTGGTTCTGTGCCTGAGTTGTTTTATATAGTGTTAGTGGTATTGCTACTGCCTTTTATATGGTGGCTATATCGTCCAATCAAACACTATAAACAAGACGTCAAGCAGCGGATTTATCCGCAAATATTCAAGTATTTTGGCAGTGACTTTATCTTTAGTCGCGATCACAAAATGAGTTTGAGTAAATTAAAGGCATCTAAAATACTGCCCTATTATGATAGTGCTAACTTCGACGATTATGTACAAGGTACCTATAAAGGCGTTGAGATAGCGCTTAATGAGTTACACCTTACTAAACAGGTGCAACGTGATAAACGCACTGAAACTCAGACTGTATTTAGAGGGGTGATGGTTGAGCTTAGCAGCCACAAGCCGTTTGATGGTCATACTGTGGTGGTTAAGAATCGTGGTGGGCTGATCAATTTCTTATCAGGAAGCTTTAAGGGGCTTGAGCGCGTCAAGCTTGAAGATCCTATTTTTGAGAAACAGTTTGATGTGTTCTCTACCGATCAAATAGAAGCGAGATTTCTACTGACGGTGACTTTTATGGAGCGCTTACAGGCATTATCGGCAAGCTTTGATAACAAGATCCAATGTGCCTTTTATCAAGACCGTCTACTGATTATGTTGCAGAGCAAAGATAATCGTTTTGAAATGGCATCGATATTTAAAGGGGCGACCTTCGAGTATGAGTTTAGCCAAATAAACAAAGAGATGAAGCAGCTATTTGCCATTGTTGATCTGCTAAAGCTAGATAGGTCGATAGGGTTATGATTAAAGTTTTGCTGCTATGTGGCCTTAGTCTTTTTAGTCTGTATAGCTGGGCACAAAGCAGTAAGCCACATTTTGTGGCTAAACCATCTAACAAAAGTGTATTGGGTAGTACCGCAAAAAGCAGTAGCTCTAAACCCGCAATAACTGCCCCAAGTAAGGTTTACCATTATCAAAATGCAGCTGGAGTGGTGGTTTTTTCCGACAGGCCACCAGAGACGGGTCATTACCAAGTGCGTATATATGACTGTTACGCCTGTAAACCCAACTCTAATATCAACTGGCAATCGATACCGCTATATACCCAACAGTATAAAGATGAGATTCGTCTTGCCGCACGCACTTACCAGCTTGAGACCGCGCTAATTCGAGCTGTTATTCATGCTGAATCTTCCTTTAAAGCATCTGCCATCTCTAAGACTGGCGCTCAAGGTCTAATGCAGTTAATGCCAGCAACTGCAAAAGAACTTGGAGTGAGCGACGCCTTTAAACCGAGTGAGAATATTCAGGCTGGCAGCCGTTATTTAGCCCAGCTTTTAGAACGTTTTGATGGTGACATCACGTTGGCTTGTGCCGCTTATAATGCAGGGGCATCTAGAGTGGAGCAGTATCAAGGAGTACCACCCTTTGCTGAAACTAAAGCTTATGTCGAACGGGTTAATATCTTGCTGCAGCGCTATCGAAAAACCTAAAAATCCTCCTTATATTGCCTGGCATTATGCGATGGCAACATGCCGCATTCCCGGTGTCGAGTTGCCCTTGATTTGGCGCTGCTTGATGTCAAAGTAAACCATAGGCATAACGACCAAACACAGCGTTATATTTGACAACGGCATGGCTAACCATACCCCATCTACCCCAATGATCTTCGGTAAAACATACAGAAATGGCAGCTGAATTAGCATATTACTGCAGGCCACTATCAACGCCTTCTTACCTTGGTTTGTCGCCATAAAATACACTGAGGCTAACGCAATAAAGCCATCTAGCGGCATCGCAAATAGATGCATACGGATCCCATCTACCGCGGTCGATATTAATATAGGATCTTCATTGTTAAATAGGCCAACCATTAGCTCTGGCAAAAGATTGAGTAACAAGGTCCAGCTAATGCCAGCAATAAAGGTGACTTTAACTGATAGCTTGAGCATCTTGCTGATATTCTCATGCTGCTCTGCGCCGTAATAGTAACTCACAGGTGGTTGTAGTCCTTCAGCAACCCCTTCGGCGACAAAGTAATACAGCACCATCAAATAACCCACAATAGCAAAAGCACCGACAGTGATAGATGAACCATAGTCCATAAATAGACGGTTATGTAGTGCAAATACAAAGCTAGTGTATAGGTACATAAACAGGCTAGACGAGCCAAGTAAAAGCATCTGTCTGCTAAAGCTTAGGTTGAATAGGGTGAACTTTGTAGGCCACTTTATGTTGCTGTAACCCGATAAAAAGTAACCTAAGCCTATCAGGCAGATAGTGATTTGAGCGGTTATGGTTGCAACCGCGGCGCCGGTTAATCCCATATCCCAAACGCCAATGAAAAGGTAGTCTAATACGATGTTGATAACAGCGCCTAAGGCCATCAATATTGTTGCTAAATTAGGGTTTTCATCGTTGCGAATTATAAAGGGCAGCGCGGCAGATAAAACCGTCGCAATGGTGGCCCAAGCATACACAGCGATATAGTCTTGCCCCATCTGCAAGGTGGCACCTATGGCGCCTTGAGCTTGTAATAGTTGGCTGCTGTAAAACAAGATGATGAAGGTGGAGACAGCCGATAATAGCAGCATGACAATCATACTGGTGGTGAGTATGGTTGGCGCTGTGGTCAAATCGCCTTTGCCACGTTGTATCGACAATAGACTACCGCTGCCCATGCCGACCATAATGCCAAATCCCACGACAAAATAGAGAACTGGCCAAGCCATGTTAATGGCTGCGAGGCCTTCAAAACCGATGTAATGGCCTATAAAAATTCCGTCAACAATCAGATATAAGCCATTGACCAACATTGCAGCAATGGCGGGCAGAGTATAACGCCAGAACGTTTTCTTAATGGATTGGTCTTGCGCCGATGTTGGTGTGAATGCTGACATTACTTTTACAGTGTTGAAGTTGGAATGTGGGCAGGTTACGCTGCTATTGAGATTGAACAAAGTTAGTTTCTATCTGTTTTTAATATAGGAGTTTGTGGTGAACTGGACATTGGATGAACTAAACGCATTTGTGTACTCGGTTAAACTAGGTTCTTTCTCTGCGGCAGGGCGGCGCATGGGTAAAGCGCAGTCTCGGGTCAGCACGGCGATCAGTAATCTAGAGGCCGATCTTGGCTTTGAGCTGTTTGATCGCAGCGCCAAGTTACCCATACTGACGGCGCTTGGTGAAGAGATGTTTATTGAAGCGCAAGCGGTACTTGCTCAGTGTCAACGACTGCATGCTCGTGCGATGACCGCCACATTAGGTGAAGAAGTGGCTCTTACTGTGGCGATGGACGAAGCCGTGCCGGTTAACGCTTTCGAGAATTTTTTCCTGCGAGTATCTACCCAGTTCCCATTGTTAAAGCTCACCATTATCAATGGCTCTCAAGAGGATATTGCGTTATGGGTCGATGAAGGTCGTGCCGACATTGGCATTATGTTCCACACTGCATTGTTACCGGATGCACTTGAATTCATGTCCATAGGGCAATTCAAACATAGTTTGGTGGTATCGCCAAAGCATGCACTCGCACAGATCAGCACACCCACATTAGAGCAGTTAATGCAGTATCGACAATTGGCGATTTGTGACCGTGCGGGTCAATCACAAAGTCAGCCTCTTTCGGCAAGCTATTGGTATATCGATAGTTACTACTACATTGTTGCTTTGGTATTACAGGGCGTGGGTTGGGCATTGGTACCTGAACATGTGGCAAAAACAGAATGGTACTCTAATGAGTTGGTTGAGTTATCAACAGAGTATATTCCCGATCCCTTGCTCGTTGAGATCGGTGTGGTTAATCGCCGCGATAAAGAGATTGGCCCAGTAATGCGTTGGTTTTTTAAAGAACTCGATCTCTTACTTGCGGACAGTTAATACTAGCTGGATCTTCGATAGTTGCTGGAGAAGCGTAGTATAACTGAGTAAAACAGCCTGATGCTGTGGTTGATGCCGCTAGCATTTATCCATCGACATACCTGCTAACAATTGAACGCATTACCATTGGCTATTCGTGACGCTGATTTGCTAAAGTGGTGCGCAAAATAACAACAAAAGACCTCTGTAATGAATATCGATCTAGCTGCTTGTTTTCGTCGCACCTTATTGCCTTTAACGACTGTCGCATTGACTGTAGTGACCACAGTCAGTATGGCCGCTGAATCACATGTCGCCCCTTCTGAAGAGGATATGCGACTGTACGATATTGCCACGGCACCAAGCGCTGCGCGTTTACATAGCGATGTTGAAAAATTGGTTAGTTTTGGTACTCGGCATACGCTATCTGATACCAAGTCAGACACCCAAGGCATTGGCGCAGCAAGACGTTGGATAAAAGCTGAATTTGAGCAGATATCTAAAGCTTGTGGTGGTTGCTTAGAGGTGATCACTCTCGGTGATACCGTTACGGGCAAGCGAATTTCTAATCCAACTGAAGTGGTCAATGTTATCGCTATTCAGCGCGGCAGTTCAGATCCTAAGCGTGTGGTGATGATGAGTGGCGATATCGACTCGCGAGTAACCGATGTGATGAACTTTACCTCAATCTCTCCCGGAGCCAACGACAATGCTTCTGGCGTGGCGGGGGCAATTGAAGCTGCGCGGGTGTTATCGCAATATCAATTTAATGGCACGATTGTTTATGCGGCACTTTCAGGAGAGGAGCAAGGCTTATATGGCGGCGCCACGTTAGCGCAATACGCACAAGATAAAGGCTGGCAGGTACAGGCCGTTTTGAACAATGACATGATTGGCAATATTGAAGGTATTAACGGCGTTATTGATAATCACTCGGTGCGGGTTTTCTCTGAAGGTGTACGCATTGCTGAAACGAAAGATGAGGCCAAAGAGCGCTATTTCAGCGGCGGTGAAAATGATTCGGCGTCACGTAACCTAGCCCGTAAGATCAAGACACTGGCCGATCAATACATGACTAATCTTGATGTCATGCTGGTATATCGATTGGATCGCTTCGGCCGTGGTGGTCACCATTTGCCTTTTAACAAAGCGGGTTTACCGGCTGTACGGATAATGGAAACCAACGAAAACTATAACCGCCAGCACCAAGATATTCGTGTTGAAAATGGTATCGCTTATGGCGATGTTATCGAAGGTGTCGACTTCAACTTTAATGCCAAACTCACTGCACTTAACGCCATTAGTTTAGCTTCAATGGCATGGGCGCCTGCGCCGCCAACAGAGGTTAGCATTAAAGGTCAGGTATCCCCGAGTACCACGTTGAATTGGACTCATGCTTCGCAACAAGATGTTGTAGGCTATCGGGTGTATTGGCGATTAACCACTGAGTCAGAATGGACCCACAGTCGCTATGTTGGCAATAAAACTGAATTTACCCTAGATAACATGGTCATCGATAACTACTTATTTGGTGTTGCCAGTGTCAGCGCCAATGGTAATGTCAGTCCTGTTGTATTTCCTGGTGCAGCGGGTGCATTTTTTTAGTTATTTTATAAAGGAAAAATATGAAAAGGATTTCAGCGATATTGCTAACGCTACTAGTGCTCGGTTCAGTTGCTTGCTCGTCACGGACAGCAATGAATGCAGGTTGTGACTTTGTCACCACAGCCCATGATAAAACGAAACAAGATGAAAGAGGCTATTCAAGCGGCGAAAGCCATATTGTAGAGACCAGCATTCTTACTGCCATTATCGGGATTTTTGTTCGAGAGGCTAATGATAACGATGAATGCATGGAGCCAGCACAGTATGTGGCAGTAAATTCGCATACTGACTGATATTGTGACTAAATGAAAACAGCCCATGTTAGGGGTTGTTGATCTTTCACGGTTG
>NZ_JBFRMK010000368.1:0-10746 GCF_041470405.1 Shewanella sp. 10N.286.45.A1 | reverse complement strand
TGTCATTACTCACTTTGAATTAGCCTGCCTTGAACTAGCTTGCCAAAAACGCTCTGAGTAGATCAACTTCTTATGCTGATTGGTATTAGAAGCCATTTCGGAAAATGGAGTTAAGTCGATCATTTAAGCCGTCTACTGTGGCCCACAATGCATTAAAAATTTAATTGGACAACAATAAGCACATCATTATTGTTAAAGGAACGCCATGCTATACCTAGTACAATCTAACCAGATGGAAGCACTATCGCAGATCTTAGCCGCAGAGCTAACAACACCTCTGCCTAATGCGCCATTACTTATGCCTGAACATATATTGGTTCAAAGCCCTGGTATGTCGACCTGGTTAAGACTAGAAATAGCAAGACAGAATAATATTGCTGCAGCACTTGAGTTTCCATTGCCCTCAAGCTTTATTTGGCAGCTTTGCCATAACTTGCTAGAAGATGTGCCTAAAGAAAATGCCTTTACTAAAGCGGCAATGACCTGGAAATTGATGGAGCTCTTGCCCTCGCTTATCAATAAAGACGATTTCGCCCCTTTGGCTAATTACCTTTATAACGGTAACCAAGGCCATCACCAAAGCGCCCTCTCCAGTGATACCCAAGACAATATTGATACCGATGCAAGTGCTAATACTAAATCACAAAGTCCACTAAAGCTGTATCAGCTCTGTGGCCAAATCGCCGATATATTTGACCAATACTTAGTTTATCGACCAGATTGGATAGCGGCATGGGAAGCTAATGAGCCGACTTTACCTCCCAAAGGAGACAAATTAGCGCAGGCACAAGCATGGCAACCTATTTTATGGCGAGCTTTGATTGAGTTTAACGCCACAACATTACAAAAAAGCCAGTATCATCGCGCTAATTTGCATCAAGCGCTATTTGATAAACTGGATGATCCTAATACTTCAATGGCATCTTTACCACGGCGCTTGTTTGTGTTTGGTATTTCGTCAATGGCACCACAAACATTAGATGTATTGCATCATTTGGCTAAACGCATTGATGTGATCATGCTGAGCCTAAGTCCATGCCAACATTATTGGGGAGATATCGTAGATCCTCGCCTCAGAGCGCGCATGGCACTGCAATACGCCAATAAACAAAAACTAGAAGTAGAATGGGAAGACAAACTTGAAGTTGGTAATCCGTTACTCGCTAATAATGGTAAAATGGGCCGTGAGCTGTTAGATCTGATGCTTGAGCTACCAGAAGAACATACCGCATTTAATTTAGATTGTTACCAAGATCCCGGCGTTGATTGCATGCTACATGGCATACAGCATGATATTTTGCAGCTTAGTACCCGTGGCCAAAGTTTAGGCCCTGACGCCTCACTATATTTAACGGTTGATGGCCGAAGGCTACTACAACAAAACGACAACTCTATCACTATTCGCAGTTGCCACAGTCCACTGCGGGAAGTCGAAACCTTGCACGACCATCTGCTAGAGATGCTGTCAAAGCAAAGCAACGCCAACCAACCCGCTCTTGCCCCGAAAGATATTGTAATAATGATGCCCGATGTGGCCGCATACGCACCATATATTGATGCGGTATTTAGTGCTAAGCAAGGAGCTCATTATATTCCTTACGCCATTGCCGACCGCGGGGCGGTGCAGGAATCGCCGCTTATTGCCAGTTTCTTACACCTGCTTAATATTAATCAAAGCCGCTTTGGGTTGACTGATATTATTGGCATTTTAGAAGTGCCCAGTGTATTAAGACGTTTTGAACTAGACAATGATGCTTTAACCATCCTTAAGCGCTGGTTAGAACAGGCAGGAGTTAGGTGGGGCCGAAATGGAGCGAGTCGAGCCGAACATCAGCTGCCTCCATTTGAACAAAATGCCTGGTCACTCGGCATCAAACGACTCATTTTAGGCTATAGCTTCGCCGATGATGCGCCCCTTTATCAGCAAGCTTTAGCCGTCAACGGTATTGAAGGCCAAACAGCACAAGCATTAGGTAAGCTGTTAGACTTTATCGAATCGTTAGACCAAGTACATGCGGCTTTAGCAAACAGTTGCAGTTTAACGGATCGTATCGAGCAGTTAGAGCAGCTTCTATTAGATTTTTACCTCGTCGATGACGAGGAACAGGTGCAGTTACAAGAGATCCGAGATGCTATAGTCATTCTTGCTGAGGAGCTAACCGAATCAGGTCATAGCACTCCCCTTCCTATCGAAGTGTTACAAAACTGGTTTAATAGCCGCTTGTCAGAATCTAGAGTCGGACAGCGCTACCTTGCAGGTAGCGTTAATTTTTGTACCTTAATGCCTATGCGCTCAATTCCGTTTAAAGTGGTCTGTTTACTGGGTATGAACGATGGGATCTATCCAAGAATACAACATCCAGTCGGCTTTGATTTAGTTGCGCAAATGGGGCCTCGTAAAGGCGACCGTTCGCGCCGACTAGACGATAGATATCTTTTCCTTGAAGCGATACTTTCAGCCAGGCAGCAGCTATATATTAGTTACATAGGCAACAGTGAACGTGATGACTCTGAACGGATCCCGTCCATGCTCGTCTCTGAACTCGTCGAATACTGTCAGTTAGTTTATCTTCCAGAAAAGCTTGCGTTAGAAACAACTGCAGATGCTGATAACCTTAGCGAGCAAGATGCAGCAGAGTTCGTTGACCAGATTGAGCAAACTGTCGTAAACCAGCTGATCTGTAAGCAGCCACTTCAGCCGTTTGATGAACGCCTTTACCAACATAGCTCCTTTGTAGATGGCATACCGTTACAACAAAGTTACAGTGCTCAGTGGTGCCCAGTTCCCATACCGCAGGTAGGTACAGCACTTACAGAAAAGAGTCGAAATAATTTTATCGACTCAAGCACTGCGATGATAAATACCGCTGAGCCTGGTAGTGGGGACATTGAAGAGGTTGAGCTATCTGCTCTGATCCGATTTTTCCGAAATCCTGCGCAATATTTCTTTAATCGAACCTTAAAAGTCGATCTATCCATTGATATTCAAGCTGATGATAATGATGAACCCTTCAGTTTAAATGCGTTAGAACGTTATAAATTGCAGTCAACCTTGATAGAAAATGCGATAGACAATCAAACGGAATCTGCAGATGAAATACTGCTTGAACGCTTAAAAGCGCAAGGAACGATACCACTCAAACCATTTGATGATTTAATACTCAACCAATACCTGCATGATATCACTCCACTGATAGGCAGAAGCTTGTATCTAAAAGGTGAATCAAGCCAATCAATAGAAATTGCTATTGAGTTGGCCTTAACGAGTGATAAACACGCAGTAACAGCTCCATCTATCAAACTGGTTGGCCGTATTGATGATTTAAGTGCCAAGGGGCTAGTTAACTATCGTCCTGGGACAGCTAATGGACGAGATTTAATTCGCGTTTACTTAAGGCACCTGTGCCTATGCGCGATGCAAGGTAGCACTGATATCCCTAGGCTCAATCAGCCTATAAATAGCTACCTGCTTGATATTGGTCATTTCCATGTCTTTGCGCCGATCACCGCAGCCCAAGCAAAAGCACAATTAAGCCAGTGGCTAACCTTATTTAAACAAGGACAAGTCCACCCCTTAATGTTTATGCCAAGAACCGCGCTTGCCTACGTTGAAGCCGAGGGTGACCACTTGCAAAAATTACGTGAGGCGCAGCTGCAATGGTTAGATGAGCAAAGCCAGTTAGGTGAAGGCATGGAGCCACATTTCCAACGTTTGTATCAATTCCCCGATGACTTTAGTGAACACGGTTTTGGTGATACTGCACAAACATTGCTGTCGCCGTTATTGAGCTTGTATTACAAAGGCAGACTCGGCGAATTAAGTACTTATGTAGAAGCTGGAGCGAAAACAGCTCCCACTAACAAAAGTGAGGAGCAATAACATGCCAGTGTCGACATCAGGTACGCCGACCGATTCAAAGGTTAATTCTCAAAGCAACGGAACTAATCATATTGTCACCGAGCCGCTTAATACGCTAACTCTACCCTTTGGTGGCAGTCGATTAATCGAAGCCAGTGCTGGCACGGGCAAGACCTACACAATTGCAGGTCTATACGTCCGATTGCTACTGGGTCATGGTACGGAACACGCGTTAAGTTGCGAACAGATCTTGGTCGTGACTTTTACCAATGCTGCAACCGGCGAGCTGCGCGATAGGATCCGTAAAAAAATCCAGCTGGCCTATCGCTGCTTTATCGGCTTAAGTGTTGATGATGAACTCATTAGTCAACTCTATAGCGAAACCCCTGAGTCAGATAAAGCCCTGGCTCGAAAACGCCTTGATTTGGCGCTTAAATCCCTTGATGAAGCAGCCATTTTTACCATTCATGGATTTTGTCAGCGTATATTAGCCGATATGGCATTTGAGTCTTCGTTGCTGTTTGAGTCGGAGTTTACCCTAGATGACAGCGAATTCCTGCACCATGCTGTACGAGATTTCTGGAGAGAAAAGTGCTATCCGCTTAATGAAAGCCTTGCAGGTATTATTCAAAAGAAGTTTGCCAGTCCAGATGAGCTTTTACGGCAGCTGCGACCTTTGCTCGGCGCAAGCAACGCTATCGCGCAACCTAAACCAGCTCCTTTTAATAAAGTTTCAGCCGAGTTGATGCAAAACTTAAGCAGGCTTAAATTAATTTGGCCACGTGAGCGCGAACAAACAGAAGCGTTGTTGCACAGCTTACCTTTGAATGGTGCGCGCTTTGGCAAAAAAGCTGATAACTATCCCAAACTTGCTGTTATGTTAGATACACTCGATAACTGGGTCGCATTTGGCACCGCCCTGCCACCACAAAAAGTGTTAGAAGCATTATCACTTAATGGTTTGAAACTTAATAAAGGCGGCGAGCTCCCAAGTCGAGAACAAGCACCTGTGCTTGATCATATTGAAAGACTTGCAGCACTTATTGTGGCGCTCATTCCCAGTTTTCTTTACAGCGCTCGAGACGGAATTGCCGCACGATTTGCCGAACAAAAGTTAGAGCGTAATCTGTTAACCCCAGACGATCTATTACTGACATTAGCTAATGCTTTAGCAGACTCCAAAGATCAGTTTCTATCTAAAACCATTGCCAAGCGTTTTCCAATAGCATTAATCGATGAATTTCAAGATACCGACCCACTGCAATTTGAAATTTTTAATAGCATCTATCAAACAAAAACTCCAGACGAAAGCGCTACAGAATCGTCAACCAACCATCAACAGACAGAGCCGCTAAGTTTACTGATGATTGGCGATCCTAAGCAGGCCATTTATGCATTTCGTGGTGCCGATATCCACACTTACATTCATGCTAGAGAACAAACCGCAAAACACTACAACTTAGATACCAACTATCGTTCTAACCGACAAATGGTCGAAGCGGTTAACTGCATCTTCTCACATAGAGATGACCCTTTTATCAGTGATTCAATTCCATTTGAACCGGTAAAAGCGGCAAGTTTTTCAGATAAGAAAAAACTGAACGAGCCGATAGCCGATAACAGCGCGCTTAGAATAAGGCTGCTCAGTGAAGATCCTGAAAAAGGGCTTAATAAGACCACTGCTAGACAGTTGTTGGCCAATGATACAGCCGATGAAATAGCCCGCTTGCTTATCGATGCCCAGCAGGGGTTAACCACTGTCGGCGCTACCGCACTAAAAGCCAAAGACATTGCTGTTTTGGTAAGAGATAGACACGAAGCCAACGTCATAGAGCAAGCGCTTGAACAGCGCAATGTTGGGTCAGTATTTTTAAGCCGAGATAGTGTATTTGATACTCTTGATGCCCGTGAAATGCTGCTTATTCTGTACGCTATGGCAGAGCCCAAAGATGAACGCGCATTACGTAGCGCACTTGCAACCTCACTACTCGGCTACCGCGCAGAAGAGATCCACGCCTTTAACCAAGATGAAGATCAGCGTCAATTATTGCTGGAACAATTTGCCGCCCTACAACAGCTTTGGCTAAAACGCGGCATTATGCCAGCCTTACTTAATCTAGCCAGCCAAACAAACATCATCGAACGCTTACTGCACACCAATGAGGGCGAACGCCGTTTAACTGACTTTAGACACTTAGGTGAATTGTTACAGCAAAAGGCAACCGAACTTGATGGCATGAGTGCGTTAATCAATTGGTTTGAACAGGCATTAATTGGCAACCAAGCCAATGAAGAGTCTCAATTAAAGCTCGCCAGTGAACAAAACCTGGTTCAAATCGTGACTATTCATAAAAGTAAGGGACTCGAGTATCCAATTTGCTTTATTCCGTTTGTGAGCTTGAGTCGAGATAATCGCAAAAAGCCAGCGCCGATGCTTTACCATGAGCACAATAAACTGGTTTGGGATATTGAACAGACTGATGAAGGTTGGGATCGACAAAAACGTGAAACCTTAGCTGAAGATCTTAGGCTACTGTATGTAGCACTAACAAGACCAGTGCTTAAGTGTTACCTATACATCACTAATCACAGCCGTTTAACTAAAAGTAAAGGAATGACCAGCCAACTGCATGAAACCGCGGTTGGTTACTTACTTGGCATTGAAAACAAAATATGCGAGTACAGCGAATTACACAATAAAGCACAACAGCTGTCTGATAAAGCACCTATTGCCATCAGTCTTAGAGAGCTGCCACCTGCAGGTGATAACGATTTTGAGCAAACGCAATTTAAACTGACCGGCACTGGCGATCTTGAGAAAACATTCACACCAAAGAGACTAAATCGCCCGTTACAAACACCATGGAGAGTGGGAAGCTATTCTGGATTAGTCAAACATCTTGCCCATGAAAAAGTGCAGCCTGGCGCAGATGATGAACAATTCCCAGAAGTAGAAGCCATTATTGATGAGATCGACCCACAACCGTCACGTTTTACCTTTGAGCGCGGCGCCAATGCGGGTAGCTTTATGCATTTAGTACTAGAGCTCATTGATTTTACCAACGCAAGCCCAGAGCTAGATGAACATCTTCCCAACGCGATGAAAAAATACGCTATTGATGAGAGCTGGACAGCTGTTCTAAAAGATTGGTACCTCGATCTGCTACATGCTCCACTTGCTAACGATAACTCGCTATCGCTAGCGCAGTTAACTGATAGCCAGAAACTAGTAGAGATGGAGTTTTACTTACCGATTAGCAAACTTAATGCAAGTAAACTCAACCAATTGCTTATCGATTATGGCTACAGCGCAGGACTCATATTTGATGAGTTACAAGGTATGCTTAAGGGTTTTATCGATTTAACCTTTGAGCACAACCAGCAGTTTTTTATAGCCGATTACAAATCTAACCACTTGGGCGATAACCTCGACCTTTATCACTACCAGTCAATGAAAACGGCCATAAGCAGCCATCGATATGATCTGCAGTACATCATCTATACCTTAGCCCTGCATCGATATTTAGCCCTTAGAATGCCCGGCTACGATTATGACCAACATATTGGCGGCAGTTTTTACCTGTTTTTACGCGGTATGTCAGTCAGTGCACCTCAGGCAGGTGTGTACTACGATAAACCACCTAAAGCCTTAATTGAGAAGCTCGATCTTTTATTTGGCAACTCATCAATCACAGCATCTATTGAGGCAACCCCATGTTAACGACGACAGCTTCATTAGAAAGTTTACTAAAAGAGTGGCAACAAGAACGGCTTTTGACCCCACTTGATAGGCATTTTGCGCTACAGATGGCTCAACTTCATCAGCAGCAATCACCATTATTTATGTTGATCTGCACCTTACTCAGTCAACACTTGTCGAGTCAGCACTCCTGTCTGCCCCTCGAACAAATAGACTTTAGTAACCCACTCAAAGAGCAAAAAAGTCAATGTCAGATAAATATGACAATTGAAGAACTTAGTGCCGAATTACTTAACTTTGATGCAGTAGGCACACCTGACAATAAAACGTTAACACCGTTGATTTTAGACAAGGGTAACCTTTATTTACAACGTTACTACCATTACGAATGTGAAGTCGCCGATCACTTGATACGTTTAGCGCAATCGCCAGTGTTTGACCCGTCATCGACGCATTTATTAGATGAAGCAAAAACGCTTCTCGAGCAGCTATTCCCAGCAACGGTTCAGCAATATGACTGGCAAAAAATATCCACCGCAACAGCATTAACAAAACGCTTGGCGGTGATCACTGGCGGACCGGGTACCGGTAAAACGACGACGGTAACCAAGCTCCTGTATCTACTGACTTCACAGCAAGAGCTAACTATTCGCCTAGTCGCACCAACAGGCAAAGCCGCAGCAAGATTAAGCGAATCAATCAAAGCCTCTAAGCTACGACTCGCCAGCGAGCTACAACATATTTCAGTGGCTGAACTCAAGTCCAACATGGTTCGGATCCCTGAAGAAGCTGCCACACTGCATCGATTACTGGGGGTAATTCCTAATTCGCATCAATTTAGGCACCATAAAGATAATCCATTGCGGCTAGATCTATTAATAATCGATGAAGCGTCTATGGTGGATCTGCCTATGATGCATAAATTACTATCAGCCCTGCCCCCTCAGGCCAGCCTTATTCTCCTTGGTGATCAAGACCAACTTGCCTCTGTGGAAGCTGGTGCAGTGCTTGCCGACATCTGTAGTGGCTTAAAAGTGAATTTAGATAATGGCGCAAAAGGATGGCAGATGCGCTATTCAAAGCCACAAGCAAAATTATTGAGCCAGCTTACCCATTGTTCATTAGACAGCTTTATCAGTAATGATCCGCAGATCGGAGATAGCTTGTGTATGCTAAGGCACAGTCACCGCTTTATCGGTGATGCAGGGATTGGTCAATTAGCCGAAGCAGTCAACCAAGCGAACCTTGAAAGGATTGCACAAGTGTGGCAAACGGGCTACCAGGAACTGCTCTGGATAGAGCACGCTCCTATTAACAACAATCACTCCAACCTAGGCCTAGAAGCGCTACTAGAACAGTCTGTGAGTCAGTATGCTCCATATCTTAATGCAATGAATAATGTACAACAGACTGCCACTGAGATTATCGACAACTTTAATCAATACCGCATACTGTGCGCGATGCGCGCAGGCGAATATGGCGTCGATGGCATTAACCAAAGTGTCAGCCAAAGTCTTGCAGCTGCTGGACTGATTCAGCCTGAGCAAGAGTTCTATGCCGGACGCCCAGTGATAATACAAAGCAATGACTATAACTTAGGTCTTTTCAACGGTGATATAGGACTAATTCTGCCGGATGAGGCGAGTGAGTCTCAACGCTTAATGGCACACTTTATTCAAGCAGATGGCAGTCTTTTAAAAGTATTGCCTGCACGCTTGCCCAGTCATGAGACTTGCTATGCCATGACTGTTCATAAAAGCCAAGGTAGTGAATTTAGTCACGTATCGTTAGTCATGCCAATTAGGCCAAGTCTTGCCCAACAGCAACTATTATCGAAGGAGTTGGTGTATACCGCGATCACGCGCGCTAAACATCACTTCACCTGCCTTGGCAGTCAGCGAATATTTGAACAGGCAAGTACCCGGCTTACTCAGCGTTCTTCAGGCTTATCTGAGCGCCTTTGGCACAGAACAGAGCTTACAAGTCCGCAAACAGATGATAAAAGCAGCTAATGGCTGCGAAATCGGCTGGAACAGTTGCATTACCAAGTGATTGCGCCATAGTTGAGCCTTGCAAATTTAACAGTTATTAATGGGGATGAAATGAGTACAAAAAATATCTTATTGTTATGCGGTGGCGGTGGCGACGAACATGCAATATCTCTGTTATCTGCAAACTACTTTGAAACTTCGTTAGCCTCACTCCCCCAATTTAATGTGCTGCGTGTAGAATTAGATGCCAGTGGCCATTATAAAACTGCTGCTGGCGAAAATTGTGAACTTAATAGCCGCAGACAGATCCGCTTTGAAGATGATAAACGAGCTCCATGGCCAGTCGATTTTGCTATACCTTGTATTCACGGTTTTCCTGGTGAAACCGGCGACATCCAATCTTACTTTGAACTCATTAATCTGCCCTACTTCGGCTGTAAAGCCGAGGCCAGTCGTAACTGCTTTAATAAAATTACAGCCAAGATGTGGTTCAGTGCGCTAAATATTCCCAATACACCTTATTTGTTTCTCAATGAGTTGAATGACGCATCTATAGAGCAAGCGACTAACGCGCTTAAAGATTGGGGCAGTATCTTCGTTAAGGCCGCCTCTCAAGGGTCATCAGTGGGCTGTTACCGCATAGATAATCAAGAAGACGTCGCTTCAACCCTCGCACAAGCATTTACTTTTTCAGATTATGTTGTTGTCGAAAAGACAATTAGCGCTCGAGAGTTAGAAGTCGCCGTCTATGAGATTAACGGTGAAATCATTGCAACAGTGCCCGGTGAAGTCATCTGTTCCAGTAATAATTTTTACACTTTTGATGAAAAATACGCTGCTAACAGTCAAGCACAGACGCAAGTAGTAGCAGACATATCAATAGAGATAAGCGACATGATCCGCCAATATGCCATTAGTGCTTTTAAAGGTATGAAGTTACGACACTTATCCCGTATCGATTTTTTCTTAACTGAAGATGGTGAAGTACTGTTAAACGAAATTAATACCTTCCCGGGACTAACGCCTATCTCTATGTTCCCGAAAATGTTACAAAACCATGGACACAGCTTCCCCGACTATTTGTTAAGTAACATTCAAACAAGCATGTAGTGATAGACATCAGTTGAATTAGTTGATCGCTAACAATACTCTGATTAGATCACTCGCTTATAGCAATTGGTATTATACCAATCAGT
>NZ_JBFRMK010000367.1:0-3517 GCF_041470405.1 Shewanella sp. 10N.286.45.A1 | reverse complement strand
AATGATCGGCATTACAGCAATGCTGGGCTTTTTTGTGTCTAGCGCTAATAAACTATCCCCTTCTACCTGAAGCTGCATGGTTCAGTAGGGATCTAACGGACTTTATTCACGGCATTGATTGCCACCAATGGTCATTCCTTTGGTAAAATCAATAACACTGAGTAAAGCCCATTAAGTATTTGACCCGTTCAGCGCCCCTCAGTTTTTGCAAAAAAAAGCACACTGGTAAAGAAATGGTTATTGCCAATGCGTAGGTGGAGTAGCGAGACTAAGTGGTGTACGTAGTCCGGCTGAGGTAAAAAATTGCCACAACATTGTATGCTTTGCTATCGGATTTGATACACGACTATATGGATTTAAGAGTTAGTGCGAAGCTGCGATGCTAAGGCATAAAAAGATTATACAGTAACAACAACTCCCGCTTAAGAGCAGCTAAGAGTTGACGTAGAGCAGGATTTTATCAGATTTAATACAAGGCGTTACACAATTACGAGTAATTTTGGCGCACTAATCAAATGTGCGCCAGACAATGCAAGGTAGAACTATAATATGCAGCAACGATCGAGTCGCTAAACTCTTACTGAACGATAGAATAGGGACTAGTGTTTTTCTTGCACTTTAGGATTCATGCAAAGGTAGTCATCTATCATTTCAATATTTTGGTCGATATAACCCAATAATATCTTTTGTTCTACTTCACCTAACTCAGCACTCAAAATTGCTCTATGTAGTTCAAGCGCTTCAGATTTGTGACTGAGTAATGTCATTGAGGAGATAAGGTTACTCTCTAGACATCGTTTGAGTAATGCTCGCTGTGTTAGCTTAATTGATGTTTGCACTGAGTCGCATAAAACCGATAGTTTTTCATCAACTATAATCTGTGCTGCTAAACCTGCATGCTGCCTATTTAGTTGTCTACTTGTATACATCTAACACCTCTCAAAAATAAGATTTTCCACTTACGATGGAAGTCACTTTCTATAAGAGATTATATTGCTTGTTAGCTGTACCTAGGCTTAATCGGATGAGAGGCGTAACTGCATGTATTCACATGACTATGTTAACTACGTTTTATACGTACCACTTTAAACACATCAATTTCAAACCCTGCGATGCCTTCTGTAGCGCTATAGTATGTCATATTGACTCGCGCACCTTTTAAGCATTTATATTTTTTACGGCGTTTAAATTTAAACGGTGTATCGCAATTCTCTATCATGACCGTATGCAGCACCCAGTCTTCTTTTTCTCGTTGAACATGAGATAAAACAGATACATTTTCAGAGTGAACGAGCTGCTGGTGTTGATCTAGCATCTTGTCTACAGGTGTTTTCACGAACTTTGTCCTAATAAAAAAATCAGTCTATAAAGGTAGCACAACTAGCGGGAGCTGTGTTGAGCAGGTTAAAGAAATCGGTCTCTTAACCAACCATAATGGTAATATCCCCATTGACCGACACGCCTAAGTTGCGGTAATGGGAATTTAGGTAGCGGTACTTGATAGAGTGGCAAGGCTGGAACGGGTTTTCCTGCGATTTGTTCAGCTAACCTATACGCCGCTTGCGTGCTGAAAGAGACACCCGAGCCACAATAGCCCATGCTATAACCCACGCCGTTTGAAGCGTAAACGTGTGGCATGTCGTCGAGAGCAGCAGCTATCCAACCAGTCCAATTATAAGCGACAGCCTTATTACGCAATGGTGGAAAACACTTATCAAGGGCAAACTTTAACCGTTTTTGGTAGATAGGGTTGTGTGCATCTTTGCCTTGTATCGCCCCTCTGCCACCAAAAAGTAGCCTGTTATCTGGCAACAAGCGGTAATAATACTTAAGTATGCGGGTGTCCATTGTCACTTGATGAGTATTGAGTCCACAACTGAGTAGCTCCTGTTCCGACAAAGGCTCGGTAACAATCACATTGCTGAGAATAGGTAAGTAACAGTTATCAATATTTGCATTGAACGACTTTGGTGTATAGGCGTTTCCTGCGGTGATGACCTTGTTAGCCGTGATTTCCCCTTTAGAGGTTATCAGACGGTGTTTATTACCTTCTGTAAGCCATTCCGTCACGCAGGTATTTTCATAAAGGTCAACGCCCTTCCCTTGCAGCATCGATTTATAACCAAGTAATAATTTTAACGGATTAACACCAAATCCATCAGCTAATCTTAGTGCACCATGGGCTTGTTGATGGTCCATGAATTCAGTTTTAAAACGACTAGCCGTTATAAACTCAGCGTCCTCTCCAAGTTCTCGCTTTATAAACCCTGCAGCGCTTTGTAATTGGTCTAATGCTTTCTTGTTATGTGCGACTTTAAGATAGCCTTTTTGTTGTGGCTCGCAATCGATATTAAACTCGTTGATCAGTTCATCGACTCTTGATACCGCTTCACTAAATTCATTATAAATACCTTTAGCTGTATCAAGACCCCACCTTGTTGCCATCTGCTTATAGCCCAATCTTCCTGAGCCCTTTAATACAAACCCCGCATTTCTTGCTGACGCGCCAAAGCCTACTTGGTTGGCTTCCAACACGCAGACATCGATATTGTGCTCAGTTGCTAGATAATAAGCACTCAATAAGCCGGTATAACCGCCGCCGATTACAGCCACATCAACACTTCGATTACCCGATAATAATGGACTCGCTACCCCTAATGATGTGGTGCTGGCCCAGTAAGAACGGCAAGGCTTTAGCCCAGCAGGAGTGCTGTTATAAAGTGGGTCAAAAAGTTCACTATTCATAATAAAGCTTATTGTATTAGTTAAAAGGTCAGTAGCATTTCACTAGCGGTACAGGTGCAATTTGAACCGCAAATAACACAAATATAATCGGGATGATCACTGGTATCATTCCATCGATTTGGATGCTCTTTAATAAGCTTGCCTCCGGCTTTAGTAAAATAACGAACAGCAGAATTATTTGGACTTTGCTTCCATAGATGGCTAATTCCTGCTTGAGCCCCCTGACGTTTTAGCGCTGCCACTGAATACTGTAATAGCATTCCACCTAAGCCTTTACCTCGAGCCTCTTGTGCAACAGTGTTGCATTTAAAGTAACCGACATGCTTAGTTGGAACTGACCATTCGCTTGGTGTACACCATTTATCTATATCCCATTGCTCGGCGGCGTAGGTCAACCTAAAACCGAGTAATTTGTCAGACTCCTTTGCAACAAAGCAGCTATTAATGCCATTTTTGAAGCCTTTTTCAACTATAGTAGCTAAAGTGCTATGGTCTAAATAACCTTCGCCATGAACCAAATTGCCCAGGTTGATCACTTCGTCAAAGTGAGCGTCTGTAATTTCAATAATCATCTTATGTTTTGATATCCTTTTAAGATTATTCGGCACAATAGCATACCCATAACCAAATATTGAATTGCAGACAGGTTCTATTCCGAAAACGACCATTTTTCGACACTTTACTCGTACCCTAAAGCTTTTTAATTAGGTTTCCAGTAAGTCCAATTGTAGATCTACTGTGCAGCTAGGTTTGTACTTATACCAATTGCATT
>NZ_JBFRMK010000366.1:0-346 GCF_041470405.1 Shewanella sp. 10N.286.45.A1 | reverse complement strand
ACTATGCTCTTCATTCATTGCCTTTCCCCAAAGCCGCTAAACTCTCGCTGCGCGAGCAAACCTTTATACTGATTAGTATTAGCTATTCAATCTAGACAATAGCATGCTTGCAGAGGCTTGGTAACGAGGCGCCGAGGGCTCTGTTTTGTAAGGACTCTAAAAATCCAAACTTAGCAGTCACTGAAACCTTCCGTCTTCAGACATTAACGCTATCAGCATCGTTTCATACACATTGCATAGTATTTGACCCGTTCAGAGCCCGTCAATCTTTTCAATTCAAAGCGCATTGGTAAAGAAATGGTTATATTCCCTTTTAAGCCAATGCAAAGCAGAAGTGGAAAGACTG
>NZ_JBFRMK010000365.1:0-3584 GCF_041470405.1 Shewanella sp. 10N.286.45.A1 | reverse complement strand
GGCATTACGCATTAGCGGCTTTTTTATTGGACTGTTTAGGTAAGCTTAATTGTTTTGATAGTGACTAATCTTCCGGATATACCTTATCTTTAAACTCACATAAGTCTTCAATTATACAGCTACCGCAACGAGGCTTTCTAGCGATACAGGTATAACGACCATGCAGAATTAACCAATGATGCACATCGACTTTAAACTCTGCAGGAACGACCTTTAGAAGTTTCTTTTCAACTTCTACAACATTTTTGCCCATTGCGAACTTTGTTCGGTTCGAAACCCTATCAATGTGTGTATCTACGGCTATGGTAGGCCAACCGAACGCGGTATTAAGCACAACATTAGCTGTTTTCCTGCCTACGCCTGGCAGCGCCTCTAGGGCTTCTCTGTTTTCAGGGACTTCACCGTCGTACTTTTCAACCAGTATTTCACAGGCTTTGACAACATTAATCGCTTTGTTGTTATAGAGCCCAATAGTTTTAATATAACCTTTAAGACCTTCAACACCGAGCGCAGCGATAGACTGAGCAGTATTGGCCACAGGAAACAGTTTGTCTGTTGCTTTATTGACACTGACATCTGTTGCCTGCGCCGAGAGCGTGACTGCGACGAGCAGTTCAAAAGGGCTAGAGAAGTTGAGCTCAGTCTCAGGCTTTGGGTTGTTCTCTCGTAAACGCTCTAAAATAAGGCGACGTTTTTCTGTGTTCATATGCCACTATCCATCTGTTGTTATTATTTAAGGATGTAACTCTTAATCGTCTATTTGTTTGGTACTAATTTACTTTAGTTATTCTGACTCTAGCTGGCGCTTCCTGTTCAACTTTAGGCTGTCTAGCTTCAATATAGTTATCAATAACATTCTTAAGCGCAATGAGTAGTCCCATACCGATAAAAGCACCGGGTGGAAGCATAGCCAGTAGGAAAGTTGTATCGACCTGCCAGATTTGAATCGTTAGTCCTTTAGCCCACTCACCGAGTAACTGGTCAGCACCATAAAATAGCGTACCTTGGCCTAAGATCTCTCGGCTTGCTCCCAGCACACAAAGTACTAGCGTAAAGCCTAAACCCATCATGAGTCCGTCAAATGTCGACTTTGCAACACTATTGCGAGATGCGAAAGCTTCTGCTCTGCCAATAATGACGCAGTTAGTTACAATCAGCGGCAAAAATATGCCAAGCGAAAGATAAAGCCCATAAGCATAAGCGTTGATAAACAGTTGAACACTGGTGACCAAAGCCGCGATAATCATCACAAATACAGGGATGCGGATCTCTTTTGGTACATAGTCTCTGACGAGTGAAACTAAGATGTTCGATCCAATTAATACCAGCATAGTCGCTAAACCGAGCCCCAATGCATTGGTCAAGGTCGCTGTCACAGCGAGTAGGGGACACAAGCCTAAAAGCTGAACCAGTCCTGGGTTATTTTTCCATAGGCCTTGCCAAGCTAGTTCTTTGTAATCACTCATCATCTACCTCACAACTCGCAGGTGCACTCAGTAACGCTTGTTTGTTTTCATTGAAATACAGTGTTGCCAATTTCACCGCTTTAACGTAGGCACGCGGAGTGATAGTGGCACCAGTAAATTGGTCAATTTGGCCACCATCTTTTTTGACATGCCAGCGTTTATCTTTTTCAGAAGAGACGCTAAGCCCATTAAACTTGGTTACCCAATCAGACTTGCGAAGCTCTATTTTATCACCCAGTCCAGGTGTTTCTTGGTGAGATAAGGTTCTGACTCCAAGTACTTCGCCAGCTTGATTTAAGCCTATAATTATTTTGATATTACCGTTATATCCGTCGGGTGCTACAGTTTCAATTGCTATCGCAACTCCATCGCCATTACGTGTAGCGATATAAGCAGGCAAAGGCTTAGTGGTGCCTAAAAACTCACTACTTTCAATCGTGATGCAGTGCTCCGTGAGCTCATTATCATGGATCTCATCGGGAATAATCTGATGCAGCACTCGTGAAAGCTCAATCTGCTCTTGTTGCTTTATTTTTGCAAAGGTAAGTTGGTTCACTATTGCAACAAGCCCAGTACAGAGCAAGGCAAATAACCCTAGCAGTAAGCCATTTTTCAACATTGATTTTTTCAAAATTTTGTCTTTAACCTAATCGTCGATAACGTCTATTTTTAGTTACTGTATTTCTTCGATAAAATTGCAACTACGCTATTGTTAACTTCCTGCACGGTGACCATAACTTCTTGGCTTAATATAGTAGTCGATAAATGGCGCACATAAATTGGCTAACAAAATGGCGAATGCAAAGGCATCAGGATAGCCACCATAAGTGCGGATAACATAGACCAATACGCCAATCAAAGCGCCAAACAATAGTCGCCCACGGACACTGGTTGCTGCTGTAACAGGGTCGGTAGCAATAAAGAATACCGCTAGCATAGTTGCACCAGAAAACAGTTGAAATAACGGGCCTATGTGAGTATCCGGGCTTAAAAGATAACCAAAGCTACTGCAAACGAAGAGTGAAGCGAGTATACCTACACTGATCTGCCAGCGGATCACCTTTAATTTAAGCATGGCTAAACCACCGATTAAATAGGCGACATTGACCCAGAACCAGCCAACCCCGAAACCGTCTGAAAAAATGGATTTTGATAGGCTTTCAGTAATAGTGAGTCCAAGTGATAGATCCGTTTTAACCGTATCCAGTGGGGTCGCCATTGCGATGCCGTCAATGCCGTACTTGTAGATTGAGAGTTGTTCAGGCGTTAGTGCGCCAAAAATAGCGCTAAGCGTGAGCCCCAAATCCATTGGTGTTTGTGCTAATGATAAAGGTACAGACCAACTTGTCATTTGAACGGGAAAGGAGATAAGCAACATTACATACGCTGCCATTGCAGGGTTGAAGATGTTTTGACCAAGTCCACCATAGAGATGTTTAACGATTACTATGGCAAAAATAGTACCAACCACAACCACCCACCAAGGTGCAATAGAGGGGATAGAAACACCAATCAGCAGCGCAGTAAGCACTGCACTGTTATCACTCAATGTTGGCATTATTGGACGTTTACGCAGTTTTAGCACCGCAGCTTCACTTAGAAGTGCAATGGTTATTGCCAGCATGACTTGTACTAATACACCCCAGCCGAAAAAGTAAAACTGGGCTGCAACGCCAGGTATTGCGCATAAAATCACTCTGCGCATTACGCTCTGCGTTTGCAGTTGCACTTTTAAGTGTGGCGATGACGCTAACTTAAATGCCATGAATTATTCCTTCTCTTCCAGTTTAGCTTTTGCTTTTTTTGCCTTCGCTTTTGCAACAGCTGCCGCTATACGAGCTTTCTTAATCTCTTCAGGCGACTGCGGAGCGTCAGTTTGCGAGTTCAGCTGGCCATTCTCTACGGTATCCATTTGAGGTGATTCAGCACTGGCTGCTGTTTGCACCTTTTTAGCCTTAGCTTTGGCAACAGCAGCGGCGATACGAGCTTTCTTAATCTCTTCTGGCGACTGCGGAGCGTCAGTTTTTGAGTCTAGCTGGCTACTCTCTACTGTATCACTTTGAGGTGATTCAGCATTGGTTGTTGTTTGTGCCTTTTTAGCCTTAGCTTTGGCAACAG
>NZ_JBFRMK010000364.1:0-1104 GCF_041470405.1 Shewanella sp. 10N.286.45.A1 | reverse complement strand
AATTCTTTTAGCTTCTTAGGACTAATGGCCTTATTTGATATTAACTCACCATGTCTATCTATCTTACAAATCTGGATAACATTTTTTGCTAAATCAAGACCGATTATCTGAGAATTTATCATAAAGAACTCCTGTATTTTGTCATTCGAACCATCTTACCTTAGTTAATAGGATGGTGGAGTTCATACATCGATTATGTGTTTATTCACAAAGAACTAGAGTGCTTTTTTAATATGATTATTTTTGATAAATAATAGCCAGCAGCCAAACCCAAAACTACGACACCTGGAGAGCTATTTATGAATTTTACAATTACCAATATTGAAACCCAAACAATAGCTAAACTAAGTACTTCAGTAATTGAAATATTAGATTTTATTTCAGCGTTTTTATTTTCCATTTTATATATTCTCCATATTTAAAATATTCACCTAAACTAGTGAAACACATAACGCTTTAGATAATGAGCCAATATTTTATCCTAAAAAAAAACCTCGTAAAGGCCAAAATATAGTCTCATTTATCGTCTTGTTGGACATCCGTGACCTCTGTGGATATTGCCACACTAAACAGGGCTGCGCTGTCGATTTATTACCCAGTAGAGTACCTTAACCAGCTCCATTTACAACCCTGTTGTATAACGATTTTTTTCATCTCCCACGACAATGCCACCCGTCAATCGCAGGTATCTCTCCCACTGTTCTCAGTCTTGTTGACTTGCTTTTAATTCTTCCATTGAGGACGTCAAACTCGTACTGCTTAATTCCGCACAAATCACACAATCTATCGACAAGCCATATTTATCCATCATGGCTTGCCAGTCTGGTAAGCTTGGCATTTTATAATCAGCTTGCCCTAGTGCTTGCCTTGCTTGATTCAAACGGACTAACTGACTGGGGTGGTAAAATCCGTAATAGCGGATCATCTGTTGGTTAGGGATCGGTAGGTGACGTAAAATCTGCCGTTCAAAATCCGCGATAGCATACCGACTCCTGACCATTTTATGAGTGCGGTGATCGCGATACTTAAATAGCACCTGCTCCGCTTTTATCCCTAATATCTGGTGGTTTTCAGTGCTCCCCCCTAAATAATCACTAGCCAGCC
>NZ_JBFRMK010000363.1:1629-8484 GCF_041470405.1 Shewanella sp. 10N.286.45.A1 | reverse complement strand
AGGTCGATTAGCTCAGCTGGGAGAGCACCTCCCTTACAAGGAGGGGGTCACTGGTTCGAGCCCAGTATCGACCACCATTCTTTTATTCCTCTTCGTAAAAAAATCCCAACAATCTAGTTCTTTTTAATCCATCAGTATTAATCGAATTCAACTATCCTTTAGTATCTTCTATTTTTGGATGAATCCCATGGCTGACGTGAGTCAATCGGCTTCACTTACGAGTATTGCTGCCTACTTAAAGCTGACTTACCAGTATGATCAGCAAACAGCACTCGTAGAAGCAAAAGAAGTGATGCAAAATCTTGTTCAAATGCGTCAAAAAGGGTTTATAACCGGATGGTACTTCGACGAGCATGGTCATTTAGAATTGCTTCCCAGCGATATGGTGATGCAACAAATAAACCCTAATAAATAATCCACGTTCCGCGAGCAGTCACGCCACACTATTAAGTAAATATTTTAATTTACTTAATCAGTTTAACATGCGATATTCACTGCTATGTTAACCAACTGCTGATGAATTAAATGCCAATCGCCGAGCCACAAACCGAAGCTAAAAGAATACTGATGATCACTCTGATTGTGACTCTAATCAGTGTTGCTGGTATTGCTCTGCCCTACCCGATTTTAGCACCGCTTTTTGAACAAGGTGACAGCGCATTAAGCCAGTTCATGGGGCTACCTAAAGAGTTATTGCTTGGCATCGTTTTAGGCGTTTACCCGTTAGGTATTATTATTGGCAGCTCTTTTATTGGTTCTTTGTCAGATAGTTACGGAAGACGCAGACTATTAACACTCACTTTAGTAGGAAGTGGTTTCGGTTATAGCGCGACGGCATTCGCTGCGTTATCTGGTAACTTTGCACTATTCTGTATCGCAAGACTACTCACAGGAGTGTGTGAAGGAAACATTTCAATTGCCCGCGCAATAGCAGCAGATCTTCACCCTATTATCGACAAAGCACGTAGTTTCTCGCTCATCAGCGCCATGGGCTATGGTGGTTATCTTCTCGGCCCTCTTTTAGGTGGATATTTAATTTACTCGGGAATTGAAACTGTATTTGTTGTGGCTGCTTTGGCTTGTTTTATATGTGCTGGACTCAGTCATTTTATGATGCCAGCCACTTTAAACAAAACGATAAAAGCTCCCAGTCATTCATCTAGTCTTGTTCTGTTGCGGCAAACGGATCTACGACGATTCTTTATGTTGTACTTACTGCTAACGACTGGAGTCAATCTCTATTACGAATATTATCCTTTGCATTTAGTGAGACAGTTTAACTACACACCGGTTGATATCAGTTGGGCAACAGTATTTTTAACGGCTTGTATGATCTTTACTAGTATATGGGTAAACCCAATAATTCAACAAAGGATGTCACACGCAAGAGCAGGTTTAGTCGGAGTGATGTTATTTGGCTCAGCCCTTGTCGCACTGCCTTTTATCGACAATCAATTTTACTTAATCTCTTTTGCGCTAATGGGCGCAGGTATCGCCATTTACAACGGTTTTTTACCCGTCTATTTATCCAACTCATACCAAAACAATGCCCAAGGTCAGCTAATGGGTATGCTAGTCACTGTTTTTTGTTTGGGCAACCTATTTGCTGCAGGGCTTGGTAGCGTATTAAGCATGATAGATGTTAAATGGAGTTTACTTGGCGGCGCTTTAGTGACCTTTTTTGCCGCAGCGGTATTTTTTCACGGCCATTATAAAGCGCAGATATGGCCGCAACCAATCAATGTAAATAATAAAGCCCTAGCATCAAACAATGAATGATAATGGGCTTTTCGCCTCGGTTGGCGAAAGTAATTTATTCACCAGTGCAGCAAGTACTGACAAACATAACATCGATCCCAGCACCACTCCTTGCCAACCCCACTGCTGCCAAAATGGTAACAAATATGGCCCGCCAATAGCGGCACCAAGGTAATAACTACACAAATAAAGGGCAGTTGCTTTGGCACGATGTTGCTTAGCAATAAATGCGACCCAAGCATTGCAGCTGCTGTGGATAAGGAAAAAACCAAACGAAGAGATTAAAAATCCAATATAGATGGTGGCTACAGTATCAAACAATGTAAACATAGTGCCTAGCATTAATGCGCATACAGACGTACTATAAACCCGCTTAACGCCGCTATTCTTTATCCATTTAGCACTGCGATATGATGCATAGGTACCACTTAAATAGCAGAGGAAGATTAACGTTACCTCAAAAGGCCCCTGCATAAATGGCATATCCATTAAATGCAGTTGAATATAGCTAAATTGATTGACCATCACCATAAATGCACTGCCGCCAATCAAGTAAATCAATCTCAACTTAGGGTTCGCTAAATGGCTGTAGAACCCCTGTAAATCTGAGTGTATTGCCTCTTTGTTCAGTATCAACTTAGTCTTGGTAAACTGACTATCTGGCAATAAACGAGTCGCGAGTAAAGTTCCCATTAATGATATGAAAGCTAACAACATCATCGCTTGCTGCCATTGCAAATACTCTGACATCACCCCACCAAGTAACCTACCAGCAATGCCTCCAATGCTATTAGCTGCAATATAGATAGCCCCTGCCTTTAACAATACATGGCCACCCAATTCATCTTTGAAGTAAGCCATCGCCATAGCAGGAACTGAAGCCAACAGTGCACCTTGAACCATTCTCAAAGCGACTAACTGACTAAAGTCAGCAATAAATATGGCAACAATGTCTACTATCACCAGAAGATAAAGGCTGATCAGAATGGGCCGTTTACGACCTATTCGGTCTGACATGACCGCAAACAGTAATAACGAAAACGCCATGGTGAAACTTGTCACCGACAGTAGCAACGTTGCGTGGGATTTAGAGACTGAGAATGTGCCGGCAATCAAGGGCAACATGCCCTGCACTAGATAAAGATTAATAAAAATAACAATAGAAGCAATCGATAACCCGCCAATCAGCTTCAACTCTCTGTTGCTATTTACCTGTTCTACAGTGCTGCTCATCATCATGACTCGTTAAAAACTGCCTTAGTGCAAATAGCATAGCAATTGAACTTCTATAACGATAATAATTAAAAAAGGTCGTATTAATTGATTTTTGTTATGGAATCTACGGGATCAAATCCGCTAATATTGAACTGTTCAAAGGACGGTGATAGTCGTTAAATTTAAAAGTGGGTTCGCAATGGATATAAAACAGTTAAAGCACTTAGATGCGTTAATTACTTTTGGAGGTTTTACAAAAGCTGCGCAGCAATTGAATATAGCGCAACCAGCACTTAGCCAGAGCATTAAAAGGCTAGAAGACTCCCTCGGTGTTACTCTAGTCGATAGAGGCGCACATAAGCGCAGTAAGACGCTCTCACTCACTGCAGAGGGACGAGCGCTGCATCAACACGCACAACTCATCATCAAAAATATGGCACAAGCCGAAGCCCATATTAAATCGATGGCAAACTTAACTAAAGGGGAAGTCAGAGTGGCGGTGCCGGGAATGCTCGGTTCCTTTTATTTACCGAGTCGTTTAATGGCGTTTAGACATCAACATCCCGATCTTAAATTGTCTCTGTTTGAAGGCGGCACCCGCGATACACTTAAAATGTTACGCCGTGAAGATGTGGATATCGCCATTATCACAGCCAATGATTTAGATGATAGCTTTGAGAGCCACCTGCTATTACAAGAGCAGATGGTAGTTGCAGTCGGTAAACATCACCCTTTAGCAGCGCAAGCTTCAGTGCCACTGGAACAGTTTTTCCAGCATGATCTCGTGCTGTTTAAGCAAGGTTACTTTCATCGAGAATGGATGCTTGAACAAGCCAAATTATTGGGTCTTAACGCCAGCATCGCATTTGAAACTAATTTGATTAATCTTATCAAACAGGTTGTAGCGCAAGAGTACGGGATCACCAGCGTGTTAAAGATGATGATTGAACAAGATGACGATATCCTAGCAAAACCTTTCAACCCGCCCGTCTATTTAGACTTACATATCGCGTGGAAAAAACAACGCCCAATCAGCAAAGCTGATCGAGCGTTTGTCGATTTTTTAATGGAAAATCGTTAAGGTGAACTATGCATCTACCAGCAACATCTAGCACAGGTTTAGCTTGCGTCGTGTTGATTCTCAGGCATAGCATCAATAAATGCTTGCTGCGTTAAACAATGGGCATTAATCCGTACGATATTGGGGAATGGCGTCATATCCACTTTAAACCGCTCAGCATTGTATACCTGTGGCACCAAACATAGATCGGCCAAGGTAACGCTATCACCAAAACAAAAATTACCACTGTATTGCTCTAATTGTTGCTCTAATGCTGCAAAGCCTTGATTCACCCAGTTGTGATACCACTGTGTTTTAGCGCTATCAGTTATGTCTAGTTCCGATGCCAAATACTGCAACACCTTTAGGTTATTTAATGGGTGTACTTCGCATGCAACAGTTAGCGACATTGCTCGTACAATTGCTTTGTCATATGCATTGTCAGGCAGTAACGAATTCTCTTTATAAACCTCATCAAGATACTCAATAATCGCTACTGACTGGGTTAATGCACACTCTTGGCCGTTAACATCGCTAAAAACTAAGGTCGGTACCAATTCCTGTGCATTTAGTGCAGTGTATGACGATTGATGCTGCTCTCCACCATTTTTAACTAAATGCACCGAGATCTGCTCTGCGGTTAATCCTTTATGATTAAGCGCTACTCGTACACGATAAGCTGCGCTTGAGCGCCAGTATCCATACAGTTTCATCATATTTGCTCTCTCCATAATGCTTAAACAAAAAAGAGTTAATCCACAACGAATTAACTCTCTTCTCTATTTAATTTAAAGCTCTACTGCAACTTAAGCTTTATATTCGACAACCTGCTGATCAATGGTGCCAAATATTGACTGGTTATTCTCATCGAGCATCTCAATACGAACCCTGTCACCAAAACCCATAAATGGTGTTGTTGGCTTGCCATCAGCAATGGTTTCAAGCATACGAGTTTCAGCTAAGCAGCTTGAGCCTGCACTACGGTCATAGTTTGAAATAGTGCCCGAACCAATAATCGCACCAGCGCCCAATGGACGAGTTTTAGCAACGTGAGAAACCAGTTGGCTAAAGTTAAACGTCATGTCCACGCCTGCATTTGGCTGGCCAAAAAGCGCATTATTTAGATGAGTGATCAAAGGCAGATGCACTTTGCTATCTTGCCACTTATCATTAAGCTCATCAGGCGTCACAGCAACAGGAGAAAAACTACTTGATGGTTTAGCTTGGAAAAACCCGAAACCTTTAGCCAGTTCACCAGGGATTAAGTTTCTCAATGACACATCATTAACCAGCATAAGTAGTTTGATGTGTTTATCGGCATTTTCAGTGGTCACGCCCATTGGCACATCATCAGTAATAACTGCGATTTCAGATTCGAAATCGATACCCCACTCTTCACTTGCTAAAGGGATATCCGCTTTCGGCGCGATAAAACAATCAGAACCACCTTGATACACTAAAGGGTCGGTCCAGAACGTTGCAGGCATCTCAGCGCCGCGTGCTTTGCGAACCAATTCAACGTGATTGACATAAGCACTACCGTCAGCCCATTGATAAGCTCGAGGCAGTGGTGATAGACATTTGGCTTCATCAAATGCGATAGCGTTATCCATTAAGCCTTGGTTTAATGCATCATATAGCTCAACCAACTGCGGGTTCAGTAGCTCCCATGCATCTAACAATTGCTGCATAGTATGAGCAATAGCTGGTACCGCAACCGCTTTAGTTAGATCACGACTAACTAACATTAACTGGCCATCACGGCGTCCATTATCATAACTTGCTAACTTCATACTGACTCCTAATAAAATGTGGCTAGCTGACTAACTCTGCCCAGTTTCTGAGCTGTTGCAATCATGCTCTCGCCTTAATCTGCTCATAGAATGACTTAACTAGCGCAACAGGGGAATAGCGTGAGCTAAATCACATTTAATCGTTACGCGCTTTATATTGTAAACATATGATTACAGCCTATCTTAGATAGGCTGTAATTGGGCTTATTGGGCTGTTATTGCTGTTAAAGCAAGCAAATACTGCAATCAGTAGTTACAAGGCTTTATGCTTACTAATTTTGTATTCACGCAGCTTATTTGCGATTGCGGTATGAGACACACCTAACTTTTTAGCCAATTGTCGTGTACTTGGATAAGCTGGATACAAGCGACGCAATAAACTGGCCTCAAATTGCTTCATTGCCTGTTCAAGGCTACCTTCGAACTGATGATCAAAATAGCCAAAACCTTCTGCGTAAGATGGCAACTTAAGCTGCTCTACAGTTAACTCTGCACTACCGTCCCACATCGATACGGCTCTAAATATGGCATTCTTTAGCTGACGCACATTTCCAGGCCATGCGTAACCGAGCAAATGTTCACGGCACTCGCCTGAGATTCTGCGAATTGGAATCGATAATTGCTGACTGTAATGTTCTAAGAACATTTCGGTTAGCGGGATCACATCCACTTTTCGTTCACGGAGTGAAGGAACATGGAAGCTCAATACATGAATTCGATAGTAAAGATCTTCTCTAAACTCACCGCTTTGGCAAAGTTCAGCAAGATTTTTTTGTGTTGAGCAGATAATACGAACATCGCTACGTACCTCTTCATCGCCACCCACGCGTCTGAATGTGCCATCTTGTAAAAAGCGTAATAGTTTAACTTGTGCAGATCTGGACATCTCAGCGATTTCATCTAAAAAGACGGTGCCGCCTTTCGCCTCTTCAAAGAAGCCGCGCTTAACTACGCTACCATTACTGACGAAACCAAATAGCTCTTCTTCGGCGGCACTATCAGGCATCGCCGCGCAGTTGATGGCAATAA
>NZ_JBFRMK010000363.1:0-901 GCF_041470405.1 Shewanella sp. 10N.286.45.A1 | reverse complement strand
CGCAGTTGATGGCAATAAACGGTTGGTCTCGGCGCATACTGGCATCATGGCAAGCGCGAGACATCAATTCTTTACCGGTACCCGTTTCCCCTGTGATCAATAATGGTGCGTCAAGCTGAGCCATTCTGCGCGCTTGCACTAATACCTCTTTCATCTTGTCACTGGTGGCTAATACATTTTCAAAACCTGTCGTTTGGTTTTGCAGCGCATTAAATTGTTTACCTAACCGTGCTGGAGATTTCAGAGATACCACTGCACCAGCGAGGATCTGATTCTGACTACCATCAGGTAAATAAATGGGTAGCATCTCAGCTAAATACTCATTCTCGCCGATGTTAACTCGTGTTGCTTGCGCAAGCACTGTTGGTTCACCAAGCCAGCGGCTAAAGTTGAAACCTTGTACCCAATGGCCAATCGATTCATCTAGAATCTCATGTTCTGCCATGCCAATAATATGCATAGCAGATTCATTAACGATACGAATCCGCCCTTTAATATCGAGTGAAAATACCGAATCAGGCAGGGTTTTTAGCAGGGTTTTAAGCGCATAATGTTCCTGCTCAGAGGGCATAAATGACACTGTGCGTACATCGTGAACCCCTTCAACTTTGCGAATGAGTGGCAGTAATTCACTGAGAGTATCAAAGCTGACTTCAGCGAATTGTAGATACAGAAAACCTTGGTTGCTCGCATCGATGGCGAACAAGTTGATCCCATAATCTTCCATTATCAATAATATATCTTTAGCTAGACCGACTCGGTCTAAACAGCTGACTTCCAAGCGCATACTATTGCAGTTCCCTTTTGTAGATATTCGTTATTGGGATAAAACCAATTGCATTAATTATTCGATTACTTTGCTTTCAATTCAGAGACGTGATGGATAGTAATACCAATCAGT
>NZ_JBFRMK010000362.1:0-3430 GCF_041470405.1 Shewanella sp. 10N.286.45.A1 | reverse complement strand
AATAAACTGCGGTAAAAACTACCGTGAAAGATCAACAGCCCCTAGTAAATTGTAGATAATCCGAGTGTTAAACTCGGATTATCTAACTCAATGTTATTAATAACCGTGAGATAGGATATTAAGGACGCGTTAGTTTTTTTGGTAGAAAAGCGGGGATAAAAAAGATTAGAATCGCTAATAAATAAACAGAAAAAGCGACAATCATCCACTGTCCCATCGTCACTCCCATCATCTGCCAGGGGATATCGGTACACATGCCTGTCGGCATGAATATTGATGGGATCCATTCATGTAGCGGCATCCAGCTTGGAAATTCAGGTAAGAAAGAGCAAGTCGCGAATGGGGAGGGGTTGGTTTGCATATCAACTAACTCAAGTGCTAGCTTTAGCCCATAGGTTGCACTTGTGCCCCAGAGCCCCATTGCAATAATGCGAGCAATACGCGATTGGTAGCCAATAGTACCCAGTACCCCAGCAAACAAAATACCAAATATTGCCAACCTTTGATAGATACACATCACACAAGGATCTAGCTTCATAATATATTGAAAAAACAGTGCGGCCAATTCTAAAGCGAGCGCCGTGGCTGTTAGTACCAGCCATGCCGTACGGGATTGGGCAAAATTGATTAATGCATTCAACGATTAGCTCTCCATTGCAAATAAAAAACGCCCTAAATAGGGCGTTTTATATGACTAACCAAATTAAGATTAGTTCAGTTAGACACTAACACAATTAGTGTCCGGATACCGCACTATGTCCAACTTCTTGTGCTGTATGGTGCAGCAACATTCCTGAATCGTAGAAATATTGCGTCATTTGTTCTAAACCGCCGAACTGAATAGCTAAAATGCCCACAACTGATAAAACGATTGTGTAAGGTAGTGCCATCCAAACCATACGTCCGTAGGAAAGACGGATTAACGGGGCGATTGCCGATGTCAGTAGGAATAGGAACGCAGCTTGGCCGTTTGGTGTCGCTACTGAAGGCAGGTTAGTACCTGTGTTAATCGCAACGGCAAGTAGGTCAAACTGATCACGGGTGATCTGACCATCAAGCAAGGCTGCTTTAACCTCATTAATGTAGACCGTTCCTACAAATACGTTGTCACTGACCATTGACAGTAAACCGTTGGCAATATAGAAAATAACTAATTGGGTGTTACCTTCATAGCTAAGTGCCCATTGAATCACTGGTGCAAACAGTTGCTGGTCGATAATTACGCCAACAATAGCAAAGAACACAGCAAGTAATGCTGTGAAAGGAAGTGCTTCTTCAAAGGCTTTACCAAGTGCATGTTCGTTAGTTACGCCGTTGAATGCTGTCGTTAAAATGATAACAGACAAACCAATCAAACCTACTGAAGCAAGATGGAATGCAAGGCCGATAATAAGCCAAATCCCCACAAATGCTTGAACAACCAATTTTATCTTGTCATGTTTAGTACGGTGAGCATCTTCATGAGCAGAGTAATCGGACAAAATTTTGTGCACAGCATCTGGCAATTGCTTACCGTAATCAAAAACTTTGAATTTCTCTACCAAGTAACAGGTGAATACACCAGCGACGAATACAGGTACGGTTACAGGAGACATACGCAGTGCAAATTCTGCAAACTGCCAGTTTGCTTGAGCTGCAATAATTAAGTTTTGCGGTTCGCCGACCATAGTACAAACACCACCGAGTGCAGTACCAACACCGGCATGCATCAGAAGATTTCGTAAAAAGCCTCGGAATGCTTCAAGTTCCTCTTCACATAACTGGCTTTGGCCATCGCTAGTATGATCATGGCTATCGTTAAAGTTCTTACCCGATGCCACTTTGTGGTAAATAGAATAGAAACCAACCGCTACAGCGATAATTACAGCGATTACGGTTAGTGCGTCGAGAAATGCAGACAAAAATGCAGATGCAACACAGAACATTATTGATACGGCAATTTTGGAGCGAACCTTAGTGATCATTTTAGTGAAGACAAAAAGTAATAATTGCTTCATGAAATAGATGCCTGCAACCATAAAGATTAGCAGCAATAAGACCTCTAGGTTTGCTTCAATCTCATGCAGAACTTGGCTAGGCGAAGTCATGCCTATTATTACCGCTTCGATTGCAAGTAACCCCCCGGGTTGCAATGGGTAGCATTTAAGCGCCATAGCAAGGGTAAAGATAAACTCTAAAACCAACAACCAACCCGCTACAAACGGATTAAGATAGAAAACGACCGGGTTGATCACTAGAAACGATAATATTGCGAATTTGAACCACTTTGGCGAATTGCCTAAGAAGTTATCAAGAAACGCCTGACTTATTGTCACAGGCATGGAATCCTCACTCTTGTATTTGTAATGTTCGATTGTAACAAGAAATTAACTAGATTTGTTGTTACTAATAAAATTGCCGACGCTAAAGGTAATTCCTTTTGACTAACTTAAACAGCTTTGATTACCCAAACGTGTATCTAAATCAAAAAAAATCATTTAAAACTCTTTTTTAGCATGTTTTTTGAGCATAATTTGTATTTTCTCGTAACAGTGCTTATCTAATGAAGCGGTTTAGGTTTCCATTTTGGGTAGCTCTGGTATGATCAGTGATTAGAACAACACTAATAATTGGATAGAGTAGGCTGATGATCATCAATGCCAAAGGCCCTGCAAGTTTCGCAGAGAAATATATTGTACGATCCATTTGGGAGAACAAGTTTGCTCCCGGTTCTATTTTGCCAGCTGAACGAGAGTTGTCTGAATTAATAGGTGTAACCCGCACGACATTACGTGAAGTGTTGCAACGTCTTGCGCGAGATGGATGGCTAACTATTCAACATGGCAAACCCACTCGAGTTAATGACTTCTGGGAGACCTCAGGTCTGAATATCCTAGAGACCATTGCTGAACTTGACCCTGATGGCTTTCCTGAACTAGTCGACCAACTGTTATCGGCTCGTAGCAGTGTTAGTGCTATTTATTTTAGAGGTGCAATTCGAAATAACCCAGATAAAGCGGTTGAAGCATTATCAAAGCTTGATGAGTTGGAAGATTCTGCTCAAGCTTATGCCGATTTCGACTATGAGTTACAGCACACCTTAGCTTTCTCTTCTGGTAATCCTCTTTATGTGCTGATCCTTAATGGTTTTAAAGGGCTATATAGTAGAGTTGGTCGCTATTATTTTTCTAGCGCCGATGCACGAGCACTTGCGTTAGACTTTTATAAGCAACTGCAGCAGCTCGCAGTCGATAAGAATTACGCGGATGTTGCAGCGTTAATGCGAACTTATGGGATCAATAGCGGCATGATGTGGCAAAGCTTACGTGATCAAATGCCCGTGGAGTTAGGTCATTCCAATACGTAAGACTTCTTAGCTTGCATTAGAAAAAAGCCATCATTTTGATGGCTTTTTTAATGCGTAAGATTATAGCAATTGCATTAAAAGTTT
>NZ_JBFRMK010000361.1:0-13284 GCF_041470405.1 Shewanella sp. 10N.286.45.A1 | reverse complement strand
TTTATACTGATTGGTATCATTATCAACTTCACCCTTATCGCAGCATTAATGCATAGCTTTCTCTTGTGATTGCGCTTTAATCACTATCTCATCGCCCTTCACACCAACACGAGCAATACCGCCTTTCTCAAGATCACCAAATAGTATTGCATCTGCAAGCGGACGTTTAATTAAATCCGTCACAACGCGTGACATTGGTCTTGCACCCATCGATTTGTCGTAACCCTTTTCAGCCAGAAGCGTTCTCGCCTCATCACTAACCTCAAGCGTTACAGACTTATCATCTAACTGTGCTTGTAGCTCAACCAGGAACTTATCAACCACTTTAGCGATAACAGTCATATCAAGGTGATTAAACCAGATAATCGAATCTAAACGGTTACGGAACTCAGGTGAAAACACCTTGTTGATTTCCGACAGCGCATCTTGAGTGTGATCTTGCTGTTTAAAGCCTATCGATTTACGAATAGTCTCCTGCACACCAGCATTAGTGGTCATCACCAAGGTCACATGTCTAAAGTCTGCTTTACGGCCGTTATTATCTGTTAATGTACCGTGATCCATCACTTGTAGTAGCAAATTATAAACATCGGGATGAGCTTTCTCTATCTCATCGAGCAATACCACACAGTGTGGATTTTTAATGACAGCATCGGTTAATAGGCCGCCTTGGTCATAACCAACATATCCTGGAGGCGCACCAATAAGACGCGACACAGTATGACTTTCCATGTACTCAGACATGTCGAATCTCACTAGACTCAGGCCGAGGCATTTTGCCAGCTGACTGGTGACCTCTGTTTTACCGACCCCCGTAGGACCTGCAAACAAGAAGCTACCCACAGGTTTATTTTCGCCACCAAGACCACTTCGAGATAAGCGAATCGCCGAGCTAAGCCCCTCAATCGCCATATCCTGACCGAATACTACCATCTTAAGGTTACGTTCTAGATTCTTAAGCATATCCTTGTCAGAGCTCGATACCGACTTCTCTGGGATACGAGCCATTTTGGCGATGATAGTTTCGATTTCGCTTTGGCCAATGGTCTTTTTGCGTTTACTGGCAGGCAACATCGCCATACGCGCGCCCGCCTCATCGATTACGTCAATAGCTTTATCAGGCAAATGTCTGTCGTTAATGTGCTTATCTGATAGTTTCGCCGCAATACTCAATGCCGCCATGGTGTAGCGAACATTATGATAATCCTCATAAGTCGATTTTAACCCTTGGAGAATTTTAGTCGTCTCAGCCACAGAAGGTTCGTTAATATCTACTTTCTGGAAACGACGAGCCAGTGCACGGTCTTTCTCAAAAATACTTTGGTATTCTTGGAAGGTTGTAGACCCCATACAGCGCAAATTACCACTCGATAATAATGGTTTAAGTAGGTTTGACGCATCCATGACGCCACCAGAGGCTGAGCCCGCGCCGATAATGGTATGGATCTCGTCAATAAACAAAATCGCATGTTCGTCATTAGCGAGCTCTTTGAGTAAACCTTTAAAGCGTTTTTCAAAGTCACCACGATACTTGGTACCGGCCAGCAAGGCGCCGAGATCAAGTGAGTAGACTGTTGCCTCACTCATTACCTCTGGCACTTCTTCTTTAACGATACGGTAGGCAAGTCCCTCAGCTATTGCCGTTTTACCGACGCCAGCTTCACCTACCAATAACGGGTTATTCTTACGACGGCGGCACAAAGTTTGAATAGAGCGTTCTATCTCTTCACTTCGGCCAATAAGAGGATCAATTTCACCTTTTTTAGCTAACTCGTTTAGGTTAGAGGTAAATTGCGACAAAATACTGCGTTCTTCTTCTGTCTCTGTTTGATCTTCGATGCGATTTGGTTCTGCGTCGGTGTCAATATCATCCTTGGAAAAACCGTGTGAAATAAAATTGACCACATCAAGGCGAGTGACCTCTCCTGAGCGCAATAGGTAAACGGCTTGAGACTCTTGCTCGCTAAAAATGGCGACTAAGACATTGGCGCCAGTAACTTCATTTCGCCCAGATGATTGAACATGGAATACAGCTCTTTGCAAGACACGTTGAAAACCAAGTGTCGGCTGCGTCTCTTTCTCTTCTTCAGGATCGGCAATGATAGGCGTGGTTTGTTGAATAAAACTCGAGACTTCGCCTCTGAGTTTATCTAAGTTTGCTCCGCAAGCAACTAACGCCTCTTGTGCGGCCGGGTTATCGATTAATGCCAACAATAGATGCTCAACCGTCATATATTCATGACGTGCATCTCTGGCTTGCTGAAAAGCCAGATTTAAGGTGACTTCAAGATCTTTATTTAGCATAAGCACCCCCAAAAATTAACAACAGATTCAACCAAATTAGGCCTCCTCTAAAGAACACAATAACGGATGTTCGTTTTGTCTTGCAAACTGATTTACCTGAGCGACCTTAGTTTCTGCTATACCAAAAGGGTAAATACCGCAAATCCCCTTCCCCTTATGATGAATCGCAAGCATGATTTCAGTGGCTTGTGCTTCATCCTTTCTAAAAAATAGCTGTAAAATCTCAATAACGAAGTCCATCGGAGTGTAATCATCGTTATTTAAAATAACTTTATACATAGAAGGCTGTTTTAACTCTGACTCAACACTCTCTTCTACATGTTCAATGTTTTCTGTTCTGCTCATGCTTCAATACTAGCCTCTAGTCTTGGCTTGTTCCAATTGATTATCCAACTCTATCTATTTAATAACATAAATCCTACTAAATAGTTTGTACCACTTTGTTCGTAAAATGTTGCTCGCTTGTTAAAATATGCTTGACAACACGCTTTTCTGCTTTCATTCTGTTCAGTAAGCGAAGGACTTTCCTCGCTGATAAGTTTTACTATCTTACTGGGAAGTGAACAACAGAAGGAAGTGGAAGTATGGCAAGCGGAACTGTTAAATGGTTCAACAACGCCAAAGGATTCGGGTTTATTTGCCCTGATGCTGGCGGTGAAGACGTTTTTGCGCACTATTCTACCATCGAAATGGAAGGCTATCGAACTCTAAAAGCGGGTCAACCCGTCAGTTTCGAAGTAGAAGCAGGTCCAAAAGGTATGCACGCGTCAGCAATATCACCCACTAATTAGATTAGTATGTGATAAGAAATAAAAAAAGCAGAGTAGTTATCTACTCTGCTTTTTTATTGGCTAAAATAAAGGCCTGGATTCAACAGGCCAATAATAACTAGCCGTTAATTAGTGCATTCAGCGTTGCACTTGGGCGCATTGCATCTGATGCCTTTGCCGCGTCTAGACGATAGTAACCGCCTAAGTCCACTGCTGGTCCTTGAACACCGTTTAACTCGGCAACGATTGTTTCTTCGTTACTCGTCAGTGCTTCTGCAAAAGCAGTGAATTGCGCTTGCAACTCACTATCTTGTGTTTGCGCTGCAACAGCCTGAGCCCAATACATTGCAAGGTAGAAATGGCTTCCACGGTTATCAAGTTCACCTACACGGCGTGATGGAGACTTGTTAGTATCGAGGAACTGACCGATTGCTAAGTCAAGCGTGTCCGCTAAAACTTGTGCTCTGGCATTATTGGTTGTTTGGCTAAGATGCTCTAAAGAGGCACCAAGCGCTAAGAACTCACCCAGTGAATCCCAACGTAGATGACCTTCTTTTTCAACCTGTTGCACATGCTTAGGCGCACTACCACCCGCGCCAGTTTCAAACAACCCACCACCATTCATTAATGGCACAATTGAAAGCATTTTAGCACTTGTGCCCAGCTCTAGAATTGGGAATAGATCGGTCAGGTAGTCACGTAAAACGTTACCCGTTACAGAAATAGTATCTTGGCCAGCTTTAACACGCGCTAAGGTAAAGCGTGTTGCTTCAACTGGCGACATGATATGAAGCTCAAGACCATTGGTATCGTGATCTTGCAGGTATAACTCAACCTTCTTGATGATTTCAGCATCGTGAGCACGCGCGGCATCTAACCAGAACACAGCGGGAGTTGCTGATAAACGTGAACGGTTAACGGCAAGTTTAACCCAGTCACGAATTGGCGCGTCTTTAACCTGACACATTCTGAAGATGTCACCGGCTTCAACATTGTGCGACATAAGCACAACACCATTTTGATCAACAACGTTAACAGTACCGGCTTCGGCAATTTCAAAAGTCTTGTCGTGGCTACCGTACTCTTCCGCTTTTTGAGCCATAAGGCCTACGTTTGGTACGCTACCCATGGTGCTTGGATCAAATGCACCATTTTTAATGCAAAAATCAATTGTTTCTTGGTAAACACCAGCATAACAACGATCTGGGATCATTGCTTTCATATCTTTTAGCTGGCCATCAGGACCCCACATCTGCCCAGAAGTACGGATCGCTGCAGGCATAGAGGCATCAATAATCACATCACTTGGTACGTGCAAGTTGGTGATCCCTTTATCTGAGTCAACCATTGCGAGCTCAGCACTGCTTGCGTATACCGCGGCAATATCAGCTTCAATAGCCGCTTTTTGCTCTGCAGGTAATGAAGCGATTTTGGCGTAAACATCACCGACACCATTATTAACATCAACACCGAGTTCTTCAAATAGTTGACCGTGCTTAGCAAATACGTCTTTGTAGTAAACTTTAACGGCATGGCCGAATAAAATTGGATCAGAGACTTTCATCATGGTGGCTTTCAAGTGCAGCGACAATAATACATCCTGCTCTTTAGCATTTAACGTTTCACGCTCATAAAAGCTAACCAATGCGACTTTGCTCATTACTGCAGAATCGATAACTTCACCAGCTTGCAATGCTATAGCATTACGAAGCACTTGCTCTGAACCATCTGTTTTGCTTAAGACAATTGAAACACTACCTGCATCAGCGAGCGTGACAGATTTTTCACTACCGTAAAAATCGCCTTCACTCATATGAGCAACATGAGACTTAGAGTCAGTAGACCATTTGCCCATTGAATGTGGGTTTTTCTGAGCAAACTTTTTAACAGAACCCGGTGCGCGGCGATCAGAGTTACCTTCACGTAATACAGGGTTTACTGCACTACCTTTAATTTTGTCGTAACGTGCTTGAATGTCTTTTTCAACATCGCTTGCAGGCTCATCAGGGTAGTTCGGAATGTCATACCCTTTATTTTGCAGCTCTAAAATACATGCTTTTAATTGTGGGATTGATGCGCTGATGTTTGGCAGCTTAATAATGTTAGCTTCTGGCGTTTTCGCCAGCTCGCCAAGCTCAGCTAATGCATCACTGATTTTTTGTTCGGCTGTTAAATTTTCAGGGAAAATTGAGATGATTCGACCTGACAATGAAATGTCACGAGTCTCAACGTCAACACCTGCACTTTGGGTAAACTTTTGGATAATCGGTAACAAAGAAAGAGTTGCGAGTGCTGGAGCTTCGTCAGTTTCGGTATAGATGATCGTTGATGATTTATCGTTCATTTTTCGTCCTACATTATTTTAAATTTAAGATTTTTTATAATAATTATGTCTATTTTTATGATGAAAAGGTAAAAAATTCAGTCACTTTCGATTATTTATCGTCACTAACACTGTGCGATAACTTTTTATTTTGTTTACCACTGCGAGGTTAATAAAGATCCCATTAACACTCAAATTTAGTTGCGGATCACACTTTTATGGCCGACATCATAAAACATTCCACGCAAGATTCAAATTCCACTAATGGCCAATGAGCAGTACAATAAACAAATTAGCCCCATTTTTAAAAGTTAATTTGTGTGACTCAGCCATTTTCGAGAAAAAGAACAACTAGAAAACCCGCTAAATCTAATGGCTTCTCTGCAAAGGCGGCTAGAAAGCCTCGTCGCCCTTCTAAAGCAACGAGCAAGCCTAGAGAAGTTAACAATCCAGTCATTGTATTGTTTAACAAGCCTTTCGATGTCCTTTGCCAGTTCACTGATGAACAGGGCCGTAAAACCCTCAAAGACTATATTCCAATTCAAGAGGTTTATGCCGCAGGTCGATTAGATCGAGATAGCGAAGGTCTATTACTACTGACTAATGACGGGAAGTTACAAGCACAAATAACTGAGCCTAAAAAGAAAACATTTAAAACCTACTGGGTACAGGTCGAAGGTGCCCCCAGCGAAACTGATCTCGATAAACTGCGTAAAGGGGTTGAGTTAAAAGATGGCTTAACCTTACCCGCCAGCGTTAATATCATGAGCAATCCCTCTGTGTGGCCACGTAACCCACCGATTCGCGAGCGAGCAAACATTCCAACAACTTGGCTCACCATAGAGATCTGTGAAGGTAGGAACCGCCAAGTAAGAAGGATGACCGCCAATATCGGTTTTCCAACCCTAAGATTAATCCGCTATAAAATAGGCCAATGGAATCTAGACGATCTCCCTAACGGTCAATATCGACAACTAGATATGAGTGGTAAGCATGGTTGAACGTTATAAACCCAACACCACTGTCGCCTGTGTGATTGAAGCTAATGGCAAATACTTGCTGGTCGAAGAGTTGATTGAAGGCAAAATTGAATATAACCAGCCAGCAGGCCATCTTGAAGCCAATGAGTCGATTATTGATGCATGCATTCGCGAAGTGAAAGAGGAAACAGGACTTGAGATAAAGCCACAAGCATTGGTGTCAATCTATCAGTTTACTGCGACTGAGAAGCTGGCCTTTGTGCGCTACACCTTTTGCGCTACATTAGATGATTGCCTTGAATCCAAGCCGATAGATCCCGTAATTAACTGCACAAAGTGGCTGACATTTTCTGAGATAACAGCCCTCAAACCTCAGCTGCGAAGTCCGCTGGTACTCAAATCTATTGAGGATTATCAAAACAACAAGCGCTATCCGCTCGAAATACTCAATAATCAATGGCTTTAATTCGTTTGCTAAAAGCACGCTAAGTTGATCAACTTCTGATACTGATTGGTATCAGTCCCCCAATGCGTGATAGAATACGCACCCGCAGAAAGAGGTGGTTTTTAAGCTCCCTTGTAATTCGGTTTTTAACCCATATATTTAACTGATATATGGCTGCAACGCTCGTCAAACACAAAGGTTTTATTAGGATTTATGACATCAATCGACCCCACTCATCTAGGTAAAAAAGTCATCGTCGGCATGTCCGGTGGTGTTGACTCATCTGTATCTGCTTACTTGTTAATGAAACAGGGATACCAAGTAGAAGGCCTGTTCATGAAGAACTGGGAAGAGGATGACACGGATGAATATTGTGCGGCGGCAGATGATCTAAAAGATGCTCAAGCTGTCTGCGATAAGCTTGGTATTAAACTGCATACGGTCAACTTTGCCTCAGAGTACTGGGACAATGTATTTGAGTATTTCCTTGCAGAATATAAAGCGGGCCGAACGCCAAATCCCGATATCATGTGCAACAAAGAGATTAAGTTTAAAGCTTTTCTTGAATTTGCAGATGAAATTTTAGACGCCGATTACATCGCAATGGGTCACTACGTGCGCCGTCGCGATATTGATGGCACCAGCCAAATGCTGCGTGGTGTTGATGGCAATAAAGATCAAAGCTACTTCTTATACACGCTTAGTCACGAGCAAGTTGCACGCTCACTCTTCCCTGTTGGGGAATTAGAAAAAAGTGAAGTCCGTGATATTGCTAAAGAGATGGGACTCATCACCCACGATAAAAAAGACAGCACTGGCATCTGCTTTATTGGCGAACGTAAATTTACTGATTTCCTATCAACTTTCTTACCCGCTCAGCCTGGAAACATAGAAACCAGCGAAGGTGAAGTGATTGGTCAACATCAAGGTTTGATGTATCACACTTTAGGTCAGCGCAAAGGCTTAGGCATTGGCGGCCTGAAGAATAGCAGTGAAGATCCATGGTATGTGGTTGAAAAAGATCTGGTTCGTAATGTGTTAGTCGTGGGTCAAGGTGGTAACCACCCTCGCCTCATGTCAAATGGTTTACTGGCCAATCAACTGCACTGGGTTGATAGAAAAGGCCCCGCTGATGGCGCAAAAATCACCCTTAAGACTCGTTACCGTCAGCATGATGTTCCCTGCACTGTAACCTATGACAGCGACGATCAGATCCGCGTAATATTTGACGAGCCTGTCGCCGCAGTAACCCCTGGGCAATCAGCTGTTTTTTACGATGGCGAAATTTGTCTTGGTGGCGGGATCATCGACGTATTAATAAGAGACTAATTCATGAGCGATCAGTTGCTTGAACGCACAATGGCTTTTGCTGGCATTTTGCAAGCTGTAGCCCAAGTACAGCACATAGCCAGACACGGCGATTCAGATAAAGATGCCCTCGCGGCAAGCTTAAACTCAGTGTTGGTGACCAACCCAGAATCAACATCTGAAGTCTATGCCGATAAAGACGCGCTGAAAAAAGGCTATCAAATGATCGTTACCCAATTGGGTGACGGAAAGGAAAAAGATGTTGAAGTGACCCGTTACTTAGTGGGCATTTTAGCGTTGGAGCGAAAGCTCGCTCGCTCGTCTAATGCCATGGGGATGTTGTCAGAACGGATCAATCAGATCCACCGCCAACTTAGCCATTTCGAAATCACTGACGAGCAAGTTATTGCTAACTTTGCTGGTATATACAGTGACATCGTCAGTGAACTTGGCCCCAAATTACAAATTTCGGGTAACCCTGAGTTTCTTAAACGCACTCAAACCCAACAAAAGATTCGCGCACTTTTACTGTCTGCCATGCGCAGTGCAGTGTTATGGCGCCAATTAGGAGGCAAGCGTAGGCACCTTGTCTTCGCAAGAAAAACAATAGTCGACACAGCTATGAAAAGCCTCACCCTATAATATAAGACAAGTTCATCAAGGAGCTTCTAATGGAACTTTCCGCACTAACTGCTATCTCTCCGGTAGACGGTCGTTATGGTAGTAAAACCGCCTCATTAAGAGGGATTTTCAGCGAGTACGGCCTGACCAAATACCGTGTTCAAGTCGAAATTAACTGGCTAAAGCTGCTATCTAGCTGCCCAGAAATTGAAGAAGTTCCACCTTTTAGTGAAGCTGCGCTAGCTTTACTTGATCAAATTAAAGATAACTTTAGCGAAGCTGATGCCCAGCGCGTTAAAGATATTGAAGCGACAACCAACCACGATGTTAAAGCGGTTGAATACTTCATTAAAGAACGTATAGCAGATAACGCCGAGCTTGTTGCAATCGATGAATTTGTTCACTTTGCTTGTACTTCAGAAGATATTAACAACCTTTCTCACGCGTTGATGCTAACTGAAGCACGTGATCAAGTGGTTGTGCCATATTGCCAAAAAATTGTTGATGCGGTTAAAGCATTAGCAAAAGAGTACAAAACCGTACCATTAATGTCGCGCACCCACGGTCAGCCAGCCTCTCCATCTACTTTAGGTAAAGAGATGGCGAACGTTGCAGTACGTTTAGAGCGTCAACTGACGCAAGTCTCTAAAGTTGAAATAATGGGTAAAATTAATGGTGCTGTAGGTAACTACAATGCTCACCTTAGTGCTTACCCAGAAGTTGACTGGCATGCCCTTTCACAACGCTTCGTCACTAGCCTTGGGATCAATTGGAATCCGTACACGACCCAAATTGAGCCACACGATTACATCGCAGAGCTATTCGACGCGTTAGCACGTTTCAACACCATTCTTATCGATTTCGATCGTGACATTTGGGGTTATATCGCATTAGGTCACTTTAAACAGCGCACTATTGCTGGTGAAATTGGTTCTTCAACCATGCCACATAAAGTTAACCCAATTGATTTTGAAAACTCAGAAGGTAACTTAGGTATTGCTAACGCGCTGATGCAGCACTTAGCCGCTAAGCTTCCAGTATCTCGCTGGCAGCGTGACTTAACTGACTCTACCGTTCTACGTAACTTAGGTGTTGGTATGGCTCACTCTCTTATCGCTTACCAAGCGACATTAAAAGGGATCAGTAAGCTACAAGTGAATGAAGAGCAACTGCGTAAAGAGTTGGACGGCAACTGGGAAGTACTGGCTGAACCGGTACAAACCGTTATGCGTCGTTATGGCATCGAAAAGCCATACGAGAAACTTAAAGAGCTCACGCGCGGTAAGCGTATCGATGGTGAGCAACTAGCCGTCTTTATTGACGGTCTAGAGTTACCAGATGATGTAAAAGTTGAACTTAAGAAGATGACACCAGCCAACTATATTGGCCGTGCTGAAACTTTTGTTGATGAGCTTAAGTAAACAAAAAAACCATTAGTTGTTAAACTACTAATGTTGTAAATAAGGCGGTAAGCTTAGGCTTATCGCCTTTATTTTTATCCTTTTTATGAGTGCTGCCAAACATGTACAGTCTTAACTTAGACACCAATGCTTTTCTTACCAACTATTGGCAGAAAAAGCCGTTACTTATCAAAAATGCATTCCCTAACTTTGAAGAGATCATCAGCCCAGATGAACTTGCGGGTTTAGCGTGTGAAGAGGAAGTCTCTTCTCGAGTAGTAATCACTAAGGGCAATGACTGGCAGATCTACCAAGGGCCTTTTGAAGATTATGATAAATTTGGCAACAGCCACTGGCAATTATTAGTACAAGCACTCAACCATTGGCATCCAGATTCAGCGCAGTTTATTGATGCTTTTCGTTTCATTCCTGACTGGCGTTTCGATGACTTAATGGCTTCTTTTGCAACCCCAGAAGGTGGCGTTGGCGCGCATATTGATAACTATGATGTGTTTATTATTCAGGGCGAAGGCCAGCGGCATTGGACAGTTGGAGAAAAAGGCCAATACGCTGCTAAAAATAACGACCCAACCACACCTCTGATTGAAGGCTTTGAGCCTATTATTGATGTGGTATTGGAAAAAGGCGACATGTTATACATTCCGCCAGGCTACCCTCATCAAGGCCAGACGTTAACCACGGCAATGAGCTACTCCATTGGTTTTCGCGCCCCGAGTCAGCAAGAGTTATTCAGTGCACTCGCTGACGGGCTTATTGATAGCAATACTGGCTTAAAACGCTTTACTTCAACCTCTGAGCCCGCGATAGCTAACCAGGTAAGCGTTAGCCACCAGCAAGATATGATGGCGCTTATCACTGAGCTCGCCAGTTCACCTGACAGTTATCAAGCAATGTTAGGCAGCATGCTAAGTCAAAACCGTTTTGAACTGGATTTATGCGAGCCTGATGAGTCCTATACAGCAGATATGCTAATAGAAGACATTGAACAAGGTGCAGAGCTAAATCGCATTGGCGGTTTGAAAATGTTGCAGTTAGAAAATGATAGCGTTGACAGAATATTTATTAACGGTGAAGCCTTTGAACATTCTGCAAACATTGCTACAGATATCGCTTTGTTAGCTAACCAGTTTAGCTTTGACTCGCAGCAGACCCAAAAGTTAACGCAAAACGAAGACACCTTAACCTTGATTTTAACGCTACTCAATCGCGGTTATTTTTACTTAGGCTAAGCTATCAATTTGAAGACTGAGCTTTAGGACTTTAAACAAAAACGCCAGAATAAATGACTTATTCTGGCGTTTGAAAAACAGTTTAGACAATTAACTTACGCAGCAGGTCCCCAGATTTTATCATCAGCCTGCATTTTGTATAAACCTTCAGCGCGCGAGATAAGTAGCTCAGCAAACTGAGCTTGTGCAGGATCTTTAGTCAGACCTGAACGCTGAATATTTTCGGCTTTCATTTGCCACATCATAGAAAAATGACGGATAGCATCACGAGCGGTTGCCGCGACATTAACATCAACATAATCAGCAGGTAAGTCGCCTGACATTACCCAAAATGTTTGCTTAGCTGGTTTTTTAGAATCCATTTTCCAAATGGCAACAAATGGCGCTAAATAGCGACTTTCATCCGCATACACCTTATTTGGCATAATGCCTTTTTCAGCAAGAAACTTGTTCGCTTTTTGAAATTGCGTTCTGATCCACTCTTGTCTTAATGCTTCTTGGTCTTGAGCTTGATCGACTTCTTGTTCAGCCATCTCTTTCATCCTTTCTTATTGTTCTTTTGAGTCCATAGCAATGCAACTCTCTAATAATTTTACACGCCTAACTCGCTTAAATAACGCTTAAAACTTTACGTTAACGTAAAGTGGAAAGCAGAATTGCCACATGGATCACAAATAATCCGAATCTTTACTTTGTTGAGAGTATCGCTAAATGCTATCGTTCTGCAATAAATATAACAAACAGATCGCACTGTAATCTAGCAGTAGCGGCATTTTCGATGCTTATAGCGGAGATCAACAAGTGGCAGTATTCAATCACATCTCTTTTGACGACCATGAACAAGTTGTTTTTTGTCAGGACAAAGAAAGCGGCCTTAAAGCCATTATTGCAATTCATAACACAAACTTAGGCCCAGCTGTAGGCGGCTGTCGTATGTGGAATTATGAATCAGATGATGAAGCAATAACCGACGTCCTTCGTCTTTCTCGTGGCATGACCTACAAAAACGCATTGGCGGGGCTGACTATGGGTGGCGGTAAGTCCGTTATCATTGCCGATCCAAAAATAACAGACCGCGAAGCACTCTTTAGAGCGTTCGGCCGCTGTATTGATACCTTAGGTGGCAAGTACTATTCAGCTGAAGATGTTGGCGTGTCAACTGCCGATATTATGATTGCTCACCAAGAAACTCCTTATATGGCTGGTCTAGAGGGCAAGAGTGGCGACCCATCGCCTTATACTGCTCTTGGCACATATTTAGGCATTAAAGCTGCAGTAAAGCATCAGCGTGGCCTAGATAGCCTTAAAGGGCTTAAGATCTCTGTGCAAGGCGTCGGTCATGTCGGTTACTACTTATGTCGCCATCTGCATGAAGAAGGTGCTGAATTAATTGTTACCGATATCCACCAAGAGTCGTTAGATAGAGTTGCTTCTGAATTTGGTGCAATAGTGGTTGCCCCACAAGATATTTATCATCAAGATGTCGACGTTTATGCGCCATGTGCATTGGGTGCAACGATCAATGACATCACCATCCCTATGCTTAAAGCGACGATTGTTGCTGGTTGTGCCAATAACCAACTTGCAGAGGTTCGCCATGGTGAATTGTTGAAAGAGCAAAACATTCTGTACGCTCCAGATTATGTGATAAATGCTGGCGGCATTATTAATGTCTCTTTCGAAAAAGACTACGATCCTGCAGCGGCTACAGCTAAAGTTGAAGAGATCTACAACACACTACTCACAATCTTTAAGCAGTCAGATGAACAAAACCGTACTACTGGTGATGTTGCTGATGAAATGGCACGCGAGATCATTAACGCTGCTAAATAATGTTTGAGTTAAAAAAGCCAAGCAGTTGCTTTAATGCCGATCATTTAGTG
>NZ_JBFRMK010000360.1:0-8097 GCF_041470405.1 Shewanella sp. 10N.286.45.A1 | reverse complement strand
ATTAGCTCAAATCCCACTACTTGCCTACAGCGCTTTGAATTCCCGCTGAATGGTCAAACTTTTAATGCAATTGGTATAAGACCTGTGTTCGCCGAAAATACAATAAACGTTTAAGCAGATAGCATTAACTGCAACTGTCTTAATATCTAAATTAATCAATTGGATAATAGGTGAAGCGTCACTTATTTGAAGGTTTAGATTGCTACGAAGTAGAGTGATATAAGACATCAGCTGGAGGGTGTAAATTTATAGGGGTGAGTATTTGAACGTTACAGATGATGTAAAGTAAAAGGAGGCCAATTGATATTGCCTCCCTAGCTAGCAGAGTATTCACTCATGCCTAATAAACGATAATAAAACCTCTTCAAGAATCTGGATTGCCCTGCTCCTGAGGCGCGGCTTTATAGAGTTTAACTAAATAGTATGCATCAATCAGTACAATGAAAAAGTTAACTAATGCGACTGGAATAGCATCAATTGCTAAGCCATAAGCCACAAACAGTGCTGCACCAATCAGGTTCCACCAGCGTAGCTTTTTGATATTTGACATCATCAGTGATATGGCAACCACCACAGAAGCTAAATACCCCACCCATTCCCATATTGTTGCGCTATCCATTTTCGCTCCAACCTTTATCCTAAAAAATCATATACTGAGTATGAGCAATAGATTGCCAATGCAACAGCTTATTGCGTAATTAAATACTCTATAGTGCGCTTACCTTCAGCTATTGCTTATTAGCGTTTTACTACCGCTGCAGTCATTCTCGATATGCAACATAGCTCACCGGCACTATTGTGGATTAATACTTCCCACACAGAGCTGCGCTTGCCTAGGTGTATAGGCTTTGCAGTCGCCGTTAATGTGCCATTCCGTGATGCTTTTAGATGATTAGCATTGATCTCTTGTCCGACGCAATAATACTGCTCAAAATCGACTGCGAAATTCGCGGCATAACTGGCTACGGTTTCTGCCAGAGCGACGTTTGCACCACCATGCACAATGCCGAGAGGGTTATGCACTGCAGGAGATGCCGCCATCGTTGCCTTCATATAGTCATCACCAATCTCTGAGATGGTGATCCCCATTGTTTGCATTAGCGTGCCTTTGCCATGCATCCCTGAATCCATCTTGGCACACGTTTCTAAGCTTACCGGTCTAAACCAAATCGACATCTGTTACATCCATTGTTGTAGTTATTGTCGACAGTCTACTGTGTAAGCAAGATTGTTTAAACAGGTAAGATGAGTGCGCGTTGTGTTTTTAACGAGTAGGAGTCGAGACAAAAAGTAGCTGAATAGGAAGAGTTGGCGCGCGGTTAAGCTTAATATTAGGTGCTGTCACGTTTTCACGTTCAACTTGTGTGCCTAATCGCGCGCCATAGGGTAAAGAGTTATATCACTGAACAATATCAGTATTGGCTTAACTCTCTATTAAGGCCAAAAGGTCGAGCTTTAAATTAAGTCTTCTACGGCATCAAGTGTCAGCTTAATCATCTCATTCAATGTTTGCTGGCGCTCTTCGGCAGTTAAATGCAAACCCTGGCGCAAGTGGTCTGTTACAGTCATCATCGCCAATGCCTTAGCGCCAAATTCTGTTGCAACACCATAAAGGCCAGCAGCCTCCATCTCGACGCCTAAGATGCCGTACTTCTCCATCAAGTCGTAACGCTGTTCATCACTGCTATAGAATAGATCTGATGAATAAAGGTTACCAACGTGGTAGTTAGCCCCTAGCTTTTCTGCAGAGTCAGTGGCACGTTTTAACAAGTTAAAATCGGCAATCATGGCAAAATCAGTATTAGCGAAGCGCGTTTTATTAACGGCAGAGTCGGTGCTAGCTCCCATTGCCATCACCACATCCATCAACTTGATTTTGTCACTAACAGCGCCACATGAACCAATGCGGATAATGTTCTCGACGCCATATTCGGTAATCAACTCTTTGGCATAAATAGAGATCGAAGGGATCCCCATACCTGATCCCATCACCGAGATACGTTTGCCTTTGTACTCACCGGTATAACCCAACATGTTACGTACATCTGTCACTAACACCGCATTATCTAGAAAATTGTCAGCAATGTACTTAGCACGCAGTGGATCGCCAGGCATAAGCACAGTTTTAGCAAATGCGCCTGCTTCGGCATTAATATGTGGTGTCATAGTCTTTCCTTTTGTATCAATTAGGTGCTTGTTGACCCCTCAGCAAGCACACCAAAACCCTAGTTAGATTTACAATCTGTGTTTTAAATTATCCCGCGATGCTAAATAGCAAACCTGCGATTGTGCCGCTCATTAAGTTAGCCAGTGCCGCGCCAATTAGTGCTTTCATGCCAAGTTCACTTAAATCATGTCTGCGTTCAGGACAAAGTGCCGCTAAGCCGCCCATTACCATTGCCAAAGAGCCTATGTTGGCAAAGCCACACAGGGCAAAACTAATAATTATCTGCGTTTTCTCAGACAGTTGATCAGACACTTTTAGGAAATCGATATAGGCGACGAATTCGTTAATCACCATCTTTTGACCGATAAATGATGCAGCCTGAACCGCTTCACTCCAAGGCACTCCCATCACCCACGCAAGAGGTGCAAGAATGTAGCCTAATATCGCTTGCATGGTTAGCTCCTCGAAGCCGAACCAGCCACCAATACCGCCAATAAAACCATTTACAAGGGCGATAAGACCGACAAAAGCAAGTAGTAACGCTGATACGCTCAACACTTGCTGCAAGCCCATAGCCGCGCCACCAGCGGCAGCATCAATCACATTGGCTGGCTTGTCAGTTTGCTCATCGAGAACTTTTTTAATGTCATTTACTGGCTTTTCTGTTTCTGGCCACATTAACTTGGCAAACAGAAGTCCTGCTGGTGCTGTCATGAAGGCTGCTGTTAGAACATATTTAACGTCCACACCCATCTGAATGTAGCCAATCATGGTACCGCCAGCAACAGATGCCAACCCGCCAGTCATTACCGCAAATAGCTCTGAGCGTGTCATGTGTTTAACGAACGGTCGCACCATTGATGGCGCTTCGATGGGCCCAACAAAGATGTTCGCGGTCGCGGAGAGTGACTCGGCGCGGCTAGTGCCAAGTAACTTTGATAAACCGCCACCAATCACACCAATAATCAGCTGCATAATGCCTAGGTAATACAGCACAGCAATAAGAGAGCTGATAAACACCACTACACATAGCACGTTAATGACGAAGATAAAGCCAAGGCTATAAGTCGCTAAACCGCCAAATAGAAACTTTAATCCTTCATTGGCGTAGTTAATTACATGCATCACGCCGTTTGAAGCGCCGTCAAGCATGGATTGCCCCATAGGGAGGTACATCACAAAGGCACCAAAGGCGACCTGAAATGCCAGCGCACCGAGCACCGTACGTAGATTAATAGCTTTGCGATTTTCAGATAATGCCACTGCAATACCGATCAAGCAGAGCATGCCCAATAAACTGATGAAAACTTCCATACATTTTTAGCTCAATGAATCGTTATATGGACGCAGTGTATACAGCATGCATTTAGCTGCAAGGATTAAGCGGTAATTTAGCAGAATAAAACTGATTTTTTACCGCCTTAATCAGCGATACACTCCGAATGGCTCAAAAGGTAAAATAACAGCAAAGTATCACAAACAGATTGGCAGCAAATAAATTACAGAATGTGCTATTTAACCCATGTTGAACAACACTTTCAAGATATATGGCGGCGTATTAAAAATGTGGCGTCGAACGTCAAACAAGCCAAAATTAGATCATAAAATTACAAAATAGGAAGTTTATAACGTACAAGTATACTAACTTAACGCATATTTGATGACTAAACTGAAGTTTTAGCTGATTACATCGATTAGAGATAATGCTCTCTTAGCCTTAATTTGAAATTAAAAAGCCACTTTCAATCAAGAAAGTGGCTTTAAGGCATTTTTTAATGGCTAGCTTTATTTTTCCAGAAAAGGCCATTAACGAGTGCGACGGCGCAAATTGAACAATCACATCAATCTGCGCAGGGTCGCTCAACGCTATCTCTACTATATCGATATCTATACTAGCAACTTATTAACCTTATAAAATAATAAGCTTAACCGCCGCAACCATCAGAATTTCTGGAGTTGATATAACGAACATCTTTCACGGTGTCATAGTCAACCGGATCAAGCGTGTCATGCTTTTTGATGAACTGATAAAGCATATCGGCATCAATAAAGCCGGTGTCTCTGGCCTTTTCCTTTAGCTTGGGATATTTGTTACCGCCTGCAGCGTTGTAGCTTGGGAGGGTAAATCGATAGTTATCCGTTAGCTTGAAAGGCTTGTCGCCAATAGCTTTGATGTCGACATCTTTCGCTTTACAGTCAACCGTCATCTTGATGCCACTAAAATGAGCAAAGCCTCCAGAGCCTCGCGTCTTAAGTGCCACTTTAGATAAATACTGTTTCAGTTCGGCGCCATTCATCTCAGTCACAGTCACACTGTTAGAAAAAGGCTGCACCTTGAGTACATCACGATAGCGAATAGGCCCTTTTTTTATGCTGGCACGAATACCGCCGGAGTTCATGATGCCGAAATCCGCTGGCACAGGCAGCTGAGTTTGAGCATGGGCTATCATTATTCCTAGAGGCATCGCTTGATACCGCACCACCTTGCGCTTACCAATGAAATCTGCCTTTGCAACACCAATCTCTTCCCTCAGCTGTACCTGCCCCTTGCGCTGATAAGGACGCAGCAGCTCAACAGTTTCTGGATCCTTGGGGGTTAGCATCGAAGAATGCAGCATAAAACCATACTTGCTTTCAGTGTTTACGGGCACCAGCTCATAGCTTGCTAGATGCAACTCTCCAGCGTAATACTCAAAGTCAGCACGGCCTATGAATTTGCCCCACTCGTAGGCTTGCATAATCCAAGTACCATTTTGACGGTCGGGCTTACAAGGCTCATCTCGAGCATACTTTTCTACGTATTCACCCGTGTCGCCTTCCATACATACAGGCAGTTGTGAGTGACCGCCAATGATAGCCTGGATCTGGCCAGCCTCAAGGCTACGAGCCAAAGCAACATCACCCGGAGCATTACTGCCATGATTACCGTTTTCATAGTGGCCCATATGGGTGAGGCCAAACACCAGATCAGGATGATGCTTTTGCTCAAGTTCTGCCAAAATACTTTTTGCCTCAGCTTGAGCTGAAGTGAATTTGAAATCTGCTACATACTCTGGATTACCGATTTCAGCGGTATGCTCAGTGGTTAGGCCGACGACCGCGAGCTTCAAGCCTTGTACCTCAAACACCTTGTAGGGCTCAAAGTATCGTTGCCATTCACCATCAACTTGACGATAGATATTGGCCGATAACCATGGAAACTCTGACCAAGCTCTCTGCTTATCCATCACTGTAGATGGATTATCAAACTCATGGTTACCCACGGCCATTGCGTCATAACCTAGGTGATTCATGCCGATAAAATCAGGTTCGGCATCTTGCAGATCTGACTCTGGAACGCCTGTATTAATGTCGCCACCGGAGAGCAGTAACACCTGGCCTCCCTGCTCAGTAACCTCTTTGCGGATCTCATCAAGGATGGTTTTCCGCGCTGCCATGCCATAGCCACCATTTTTACTATGCCAAAAACGGCCGTGATGATCATTAGTATGCAACAGAGTGAAGCGCTTGCAATCATCTCCAGCAGCGATACAAGCGGCTGATGCAGTCACCTTCGGTGCTTTAGGCGCTTCTTCCACCTTTTTCTTACCACAACCGCTCAAGACCAACGCCAGAGCGATAGCTGAACTAGTTAGAAGCAGGCGAGAAGGACGGAGTGAAGTATTCATAATAACCCTTCAGTATTAAACAGATAAACATTGCCATTCGCTTTATTGATTAGCTTTCTCATCGTGATACCAAAGCGCCAAGATGGAATATAAGGCAACGGCTGTACAGTTAAAAAAAGCAGCACCAAGAGCGATCTCGGTGCTGCTTTTTATAGGCTTAGCGAACAACTAGCCTTGGCGGCGACGCCACCACATTAGCGGTAGCAGCAAAGTCATAAGGCCACCTAAACTACCGGCACCATCAGGCTTAGTCCAACCCGCTTCTTCAGTGTTTTCCACTTCAATGCTAACAGACTTGCTGAAGCTTTCTTCACCGACAGTTGCCGTGAGTTCAAACACAAGCACTTGATCGATATTTACGCTAGGTGAAGTCACATCAAGTGTCAGACCTGTAGCGGTAAACTCTGCCGTGGTTCCTGAAAGCTGCTTCCAGCTGTAGCCAGTACCTTCTGGAGCGTCAGCAACAGTGGCTGTAATGGTAGTTTTATCTCCTTCGGTAACTTTGGTTGCACCAGCAAACTCTACACTCAGAGTCAAAGGCACGTTAACTACGCTCAGGCTAACGTCTTTGGTTGTTGCCAAGCTACCGTCACTGATGGTCAAGGTAAAGTTCAAAGTCTCGTCGGCTTTAACTTCTGGTGCAGTCAGAGATAATACAGCTTGGTCGCCCACAACCGTTTTCTCTTCAGCAACAATCTGCTCCCACTTGTAAGTAAGAGTAACACCTTCACCAGCCGTGATTGCAGAAGCATCGATGGTGTATGCAGTCCCTTCAGTTACACTCTCAGGAGTAACAATATCACCATCAACTACCAGAGCAGGGTTTGGATCGTCACCACAGACTGCACCATATACTTCTTGTACTAACTCTGGACGGTCAATGAATGGGTTACGGTTGCCCTGGTACTTGTATACTTGGTTGTTACGATTCTGCTCGTAACTATCCACTGGATCTTGCGTGTTCCATGCGTACAAAGTACAAAGCGTACCGATGAGCGGCTCACTATCTTCAGCAGTGGTTGTTAGACGATCAACAACGATGAGATCAGGCATATTCGTTGTCGCTGTATCGGTACCTTGATAACGCGTATCCATATACATGATCATACGAGCTACATCGCCTTTCACCTCATCACGAGGTTCCCAGCAGTCGGTCGTTTTGTTGAGGTAATTACCTGTACCAACACCGTTGAACTGAACCTCTTCACCCGTGTCGCTACACGCACCAAAGTCATTGTTGCTTCGTGCTGTGTTGATGCCAGGATCTGAAGGACGCAGGTGATGAGCATCGGTGTAGCCCCACTGCGAGTCGCTTGGGAAACCATGACTCTTGGCCCAGACGTGTTCACGGTTCCACTTGCCTGCACCACTACCACTAGTCTGGTTGTCGTACTTTGAAATAGATTCTCCGGTGTAGATCTCAATAACTTTCTTATCGTCAGCAGGATCTTGATCAGCATAGGTCAGCGTGCTCCAAACCTGCTTATAGCTCAGTTGCTTATGATCTTTGGCAATGATTACCGATAGAGCATTTTTAAGCTCTTCGGCATTAGCAAAATCGCCACTCAGTACATCTGAGTAATAGATCTCAGCATTGAACGTAGCTGGATCTGCAACCGGAGTCAGCGTCTCACAACCAGTACAAGGGCCAGTTTCAGGCTCAGGTTCTGGAGGCGTTACATCACCAGAACAAGCATCTTCGCCCGGACAGCCAAAGCCTTTACTGGCCTCAATATCTGTGATCTGTCCTTTTACTTTTGAGCCAACTAAGACCCACTGATTGGTGCTTCCTGGGAAATCAGCTGTAATATCAGTAACACCAGTAGTAACGTTTGCCTTTCTGCGTAATATCGCATTACTGGTTGTAAAATCTGGGTTATTCGCGTCTGCCCATCCATTGCTTCCAGGGTCTTCGCCGAATTTACCAAAGATATCTACAATCACACCATCTTGGCTTAGGATTAACGTATCATTTCCAGTAAAATAAGTAACTCCTGTTGTTTCGACGTCTATCGCACTCTTTCTCGTTTTAAACCCATCGGTAGCGCCTGAGTTGTAGATAACAAGACTGCTATTTGGTGCTAACTCACCTGTGAATTTATCATAAGTGTAGTTGGGTGCATCTATAGTATTCGCAGCGCCTTTTGTATAAGACGCAATCTTAACTTTAGTTAAATCGACCGCCACTGTACCAAGGTTAGAAATCTCAATAGCCTTATTATTACCACCACCATTGAAACTTTTATCGCCTTCACTGTATTC
>NZ_JBFRMK010000359.1:0-2679 GCF_041470405.1 Shewanella sp. 10N.286.45.A1 | reverse complement strand
CAGTTTATTTTAGAGGGGAAAAGGGAGCGTAGTTACCCTAGAGTGTTGAAGTGTTCAAAGGACCGATATCCCATAAAAAAGAAAGCCGTTCACGTTAAGTGAACGGCATTACCCTAAGGGTCCTTTTTTTTATGCGTCTTCTAGCTGTGTCAGTTTGTCAGGGATCATTTCAGCCAGCGCGGTAGCTAAGGCTCTTTTGTCATGTAAACCACGGTGGTGGCTACTTCTTAACGGGTAGTAGTTGATATAACCGTCTTGTGATGGTGTATCCGCATGGCGCAATACTTTATCGATTATCTTTAAGCCCAATACTTGATGACACCAGTCAAGTTTTTGCGCTAAACCACAATTAGCTATCGGAGAAGGCTCTTCAGTTAGATTATCGATTAATATCACTTCAGCATTTGACTCAGCCAGAGCCTTGGCTATTTTAGGCAGTAGCAAAGGCGGCATAATACTGGTTAAAAAACTACCTGGCCCGAGAATGATAATGTCAGCTTCCCTTATTGCTTCACAAGCTTCGCAGGTTGCTTGAACTAAAGGGTCAAGCGATAGAGCAATCGGGGTATCTTGCATTTTATCGACATTAATCTCGCCAAAGACACTGCGTCCACACGCTTCCATGGCGACAAGATGAGTCGGCTCCTCTGACATCGGGATTAAACGAGTTTCAATATTTAAAAACTGGCGGACTAAATTGATTGCTTCAAGAGGTCTAACGCAAAGCTCATCTAATGCAGTTAGCATTAAATTACCTAGATTATGGCCATTGAGCTCGCTGTCGCCATTAAAGCGGTATTCAAACATCAGTGAGCCAACCGATGGCTTTTTAGATAGCTGAGTTAGGCAGTTACGTAGATCACCCCACGCGATGCAGTCTTTTTCCGCGCGCAGTCTTCCCGTAGAACCGCCGTTATCCGTGGTAGCGACAATCCCTGTTAATTTCGGGCCTAAAAATGACAATGTTGAGAGAACGCGACCTAAACCATGTCCGCCACCAATGGCGACAACATGTTGATATTGATTAAGTGCATTGTTCTTCATAAGGGTCTCCTTCCTGAATACCCAGGTATTTTATTTCTTATCGACATTATAACGACTTAAACAGAATTTTACGCGATGAAATCTGATTCTAGCTGTCATATAATACAAAATTAGACATTTTGGCAAAATATATTTTGTATATTAAGAGGATGCGCAGTGAAGACAGGTAAAGTGGGTTTGTTTACCATCGCTTTTGGCGTTGTTATAGGTGGTTTTTTACTTGTTAGGCTGACGCTGATCCCTGCACAAGAAAGTGAAAATGCTAGATTAGGGAAAGCGATTAAAAACTCAGCGGCAGAAAGCAAGGTGCCTAATTTTAGCGAGATTAAGGACATCAAGGCCAAAAAGAATGCATTCTTCGATTTTTTACGCCCATCCGTTAAGCACCAGAATGCGGTTATCGAGGCTGAGCGGGAGTTTCTACTCGGTATAAAGTCACAGATAGAAAGTGATAAACATCTGACCGATGCTGACGAATTCCGTTTACAACAAATAGCAGAAAAGTATCAATACACTTCAAGACGTATTAATAGCAACACGATTGATAAATTATTGGTTCGAGTTGATGTCGTTCCTGAGCAGATGGTTTTAATTCAAGCTGCCAATGAAACAGGTTGGGGCAGTTCACGTTTTGCAAGGGAAGGTCTTAATTTTTTCGGCCAATGGTGCTTTAGAAAAGGTTGTGGATTGGTGCCGCAATCACGTACAACAGGGTTATCACATGAAGTCGCGGTGTTCAAAACCGTGGAAGATTCTGTCGCTTCATATATGCGCAACTTAAACTCAAACGCTGCTTACTCTGTGTTTAGGTCAATTCGAGCAGATATGCGTGCTAACAACCAAGTACCGACAGCGGAAAAGCTAGTTTATGGCTTAGTTAATTATTCAGAAAGACAAGAAGCTTATATTGATGAGTTACTTGAAATGTTACGTCAAAATCAACCATATTTAGTGGAAAAAAATGAAAAAACACCTGCTGCTTAGCCTTATTATCCTGAGTTGTTCTGCGGTACACGCTGAACCTATTTCACTAGAGTATCAAGGTTTCTACCAACGCTTAAAACAAGTGAACAAGGGCAATTATCAACTCGTCGAAGTCGCTTTTTCTGTTTCAAAAGCAAATGACTGTAAAGTGATTGATGGCACCATCACCACAGAAAAAGAGTCGTACCCGCTGACTATCACCCAAGATCAAAGAATATTTTTGCCTTACGATGTAAAATTAAAATCCGATCGAGCTTTGATCAACCTTAATGTAGATGGCGACGCCAGTTCTTGTGCTATCGCGATGCAGGTTAGAGCCAAAACAACAAAAATGGCTTACGACAGATCAGAGTTGTTGCAAATACAGACAGAGATGGATGCTCTATTAAGCCAGATGCAGGGGTTTCCTATGCGTTACTTCTCATCAGACATCGCAGGCCTTAACCTAGAGTTCGGTACTGATGTCGTCATGACTTTAGATGGAAAGCAGATACCAGTAAATGGTACTTATCGGCTAGAAAGGAACGTAATTGAACAGTTAAAGTCTATTGAGTTTACTCAGGCGCCTAAGGTTATTAGTCCCTGGACTGCTAACTAGTAACGATTGCAGTAACAAAAAGCCCTCTTAATAGAGGTAATGCCGGTCAGTTA
>NZ_JBFRMK010000358.1:0-7409 GCF_041470405.1 Shewanella sp. 10N.286.45.A1 | reverse complement strand
TATACTGATTGGTATAAACTCAATGGCCTTGAGCTGGAACGGTTATAAAGTCTGGTATATCAATAATTTGATCTTGCCAATTTTCAAATAAACTTTGATATAAAAACTCTATAAACACTCGGTATCTTCTGGGGAGATAAATCCGCTGCGGCATACTCATGGTGACAGCACTTTGTTTCATCGGATAGTCCTCAAGTACAGGTACTAAAAGACCATTCTCGATTGCCGCACTACCAATAATAATTGGCACAGTGGCGATGCCAAGCCCCTCAATTGCGGCCTCTCGAACCAAAGTAATGTTATTGGTCTCTAGCCTAGACTTAGGTTCGACGGTTATCCACTGCTCGCCATTAAACAGAGTCCAGCTATTGTCAACATAGGGGGTCGAAAGTCGAATACATTGATGCTGACTAAGATCTTCAGGGATCTGCGGCGTATCATGCTGGTTGAGATACTCAGGACTTGCCATCAGTACTTTAGGCGTATTCATCAGGGTGTATGTTTGCAATGCTTCATTGGGCTTTTCGGTGATCTGAAAATTGAAATCAACACCTTCGGCAATCACATCAACCTTACGGTTTGTCAGTTCAGCTTCAATGGTTATCTGCGGGTAAGCTTTGAGAAACTTTGCCAGCACTCTGCCAAAGTAGAGCTGGCCTAGTTCGATTGGACAGATAATTTTTAGATGGCCAGCAATGGTTTGTTGACTCGCACTGAGTTGATCTTCTGCATTTTGCAGTTCAGAGAGAATATGATGTACTCGATTGTAATAATTTGCCCCCGCTTCGGTCAGCTTTAAGGCTCGAGTTGTTCTAAACAGGAGCTGCACACCAACGTCAGCTTCTAGCTCTGCAATCTTGCGGCTTACGGTTGCTTTAGTGATCCCCAAGACCTTGGCTGCCTTGGTAAAACTTCCTTGCTCAACCACTTGAGCAAACATCTGCACTCGATTTAAATCCATTTGTCTAAACCTATCATTGTTACACCTGTGAAACAGTGGGTAATTTTTTAGCTATCTAATAAATATAGTGAAACAGTAGTAAAATGTCTTCTACTAATTTACGGGCCGATGATTGGGGAGTCACTTATGTCCATTAATAGAACGTTTATCGCCATACCGATATTGCTGTTAGCCGCAGCTGCTGGTAGTTATTACTGGTGGACTGAAGTGCGTAACTTTGAGTCTACCGATAACGCTTACGTTGAAGCCGATATTTCTAATATCAGCGTTAAGGTACCAGGGTATGTCACTGCGACCTTTGTTACCGACAATCAGCATGTTGAGAAAGGCCAGTTATTGGCGCAACTCGAAGATAATCAATACAAGGCAAAAGTAGCACAAAATCAGGCTATGCTGGCTAGTGCCAACGCGGACTTGCAGACATTAGCGGCGCAGGTTGATCTGCAACGTGCACTGATTACTCAAGCAAAAGCGGGCGTGGCAGCTGCCGAGGCTGAAAGATTGCGTTCATCGCAGCAGCTTAACCGGGCGACTCAGCTTAAAATCAAAAACTACAGTTCACAAGATACCGTTGATGAGGCGCAAGCTGGTTTCCAGTCAGCGATAGCTCATCTCGATGAAGCAGAGGCTGCTTTGGTGGCTAAGCAACGCGAGCTAGCAGTATTTAAATCGCAGCTTATTGAGGCAGATTCTAGTGTCGAGCAAGCTAAAGCGGGACTCGCACTGGCGAAAATCCAACTGGCTGATACACAAATAACCGCACCATTTAATGGCATAGTGGGTAAGCGCGGTGCGCTGCAAGGACAATATGTACAGCCTGGGCAAGCCATTTATAGTTTAGTGCCAGACAACGCCGTATGGATAACTGCGAACTTTAAAGAAACCCAGATAGAGCATATGCAGCCTGGGCAAACGGTAGCGGTAGAGCTTGATGCTTTTTCTGGTGAATCATTTATTGGGGTGATAGACAGCTTAGCACCAGCTTCAGGTGCAAAATTCAGCTTGTTACCTGCTGAGAATGCCACCGGTAATTTCACTAAAATAGTACAAAGGATCCCCGTTAGGATCCGCCTCGAATCAGCAACTTCTGGAGACATTCAACAGGTAAGAATCGTTCCAGGCTTGAGTGCATTAGTTAAGGTAGATACCTCGAAAAGTGGCTTAACTGAAGCCGTTGCTCTTAACTCGGCTAAACAATAATGCCAGTTTTGCAGCAATCTCAACCAAGCATTGTTCCTGCCTATGAGCAGGTTGAGCGTGGCAGTCGCCGCGCTTGGATAGCGGTTTTTGGTGGTCTGATTGGCGCCTTTATGGCTATTTTGGATATCCAAATTACCAATGCTTCAATGAAAGAGATCCAAGGCGGTTTAGGGGCAACGCTTGAGGAGGGTTCCTGGATTGCTACTGCCTACTTAGTTGCTGAGATGATAGCAATTCCCCTTTCAGGTTGGCTCAGCAAAGGGCTGGATATACGGCGTTACATGCTATGGAATAGCGCCATATTTATAGGCGCTTCTCTGCTTTGCTCAGTCGCATGGAATTTAGAATCAATGATCGCATTTAGAGCGATGCAGGGATTCTTTGGTGGTGCGCTTATTCCGATGGCGTTTAGACTTATCCTTGAATACCTGCCGGATGAGAAGCGTGCTGTGGGCATGGCCTTATTTGGGGTCACGGCTACCTTTGCGCCTTCGATAGGGCCAACATTAGGTGGCTGGTTAACAGAGCAGTTTAGCTGGCATTATCTGTTTTATATTAATGTTCCGCCAGGGTTGCTGGTGATGTCTATGTTGGCATATGGCTTAGTTAAAAAACCGATAAACTGGCCGGAACTAAAGAACGTTGATGTAAGCAGTATAATCACCATGGCACTCGGGATGGGCTGTTTAGAGGTGGTGCTAGAAGAGGGGAGCCGTAAAGAGTGGTTTAGCTCAGATTTTATTCGAGATCTAGCGATTATATCTGCGATTAATATAGTTATTTTCGTCTATTTGCAGATTAAAAGAAGCAACCCGCTAGTGAATCTAAAGTTACTAGGCCAGCGAGATTTTGCGCTTTCTACTATTGCCTATTTTCTGTTGGGCTTAGCGCTGTTCTCATCGATTTATATGGTGCCGCTGTATCTATCGCAAGTGCAGAACTATAACTCACTAGAGATTGGTGAAGTGCTGATGTGGATGGGCTTTCCTCAGTTACTGATTTTGCCTTTTATGCCCAAATTAATGCAACGATTTGATAATCGCTATTTGGCGGGTTTCGGCTTTTTCATGTTTGGTGTTAGCTATTACATGAATAGTCATATGACATCAGACTTTGCTGGACCGCAAATGATAGCGTCTATGGTGGTTCGAGCCATTGGTCAGCCATTCATTATGGTGCCTATTGGTATGTTGGCTACAGCGCGCATTAGTAAATCTGAAAACGCGTCGGCTTCAACGGTACTTAACGTTATCCGAAATCTTGGTGGTGCAGTAGGAATTGCGCTTGTTGCTACGTTAACAGACAATTTAAGCCGTAGTCATTTGGCACACATAAAAGAAACTATCCCCGCAGTGAGCTCAATGGCGAATGAGTATTTAGCGGCCTCAGCTAATATGTTGCAAGCGGCCGGTTCTGATCCAGTGACTGCTGGTTTACAAGCCTCGGCACTGCTAGGACAAACAATGGCCAAGCAAGCATCTATTCAGGCCTATAACGATGTGTTTTTCATTATGTCAGCGTTGCTGATGGTGGCTGTTGTAGCGGTACTATCAATCCGCAAACCGGCTGCTACTGCTATTAGCTAAGCAATCTATTCTCTTAGTTAATATTGTCTGTATTTGTTGATTTGAAGCGGCTAGACTGCAGCCTAGACTCGTAGTTATGGAGAGAGACTTTTGTTGTGGAAATCGCTAGCTTTTTCAGAGCTTACACTGGATGAATTGTATGAGTTACTCAAGCTGAGAGTAGATGTGTTTGTGGTAGAGCAAAACTGCCCCTATCCAGAGTTAGATGACAAAGATCGCCATAGCCAAACCCAGCACTTACTTGGTGTTGATGGACAAGGCGTCATTCAAGCATATGCGCGGGTGCTAGCGCCTGGTGTGAGTTATCCAGATGCCAGCATTGGGCGTGTGGTAGTCTCCCAAGTCGCTCGAGGAGGCGGAGTTGCGCATACCTTGATGAAAAAAGCTATTTCGATATCAACCAAGAAGTGGCCTGAGCATAATATTCAGCTCGGTGGACAAGAGCACTTAAAAGGCTTCTATCAACAGCTCGGTTTTGAGCCAGTATCAGAGATGTATCTTGAAGATGGGATCCCTCACCTCGATATGTTATTAACTTTGGAGCGCTAGATAAAAATGTCAGATTATAAAGTCAATACTCAACAACTTGTCTGTGTGGCTACATTTACCGCAAAGCCCGGAAAAATAGCGGCTTTAGTTGAGGCATTATCGGCATTAATTGCTGATACTCGTCGAGAAAGTGGTTGTATTCGATATGAGCTTAATCTAAGTCGAGATCATGCCGATAAAGTCACTTTTGTTGAAAAATTTGTCGATGAAGCAGCGTTTAATAGCCATTGTGAAAAAGATGCTATTCAGCACTATTTTCATCATGTAATGCCTGAGCTTGTTGCGTCTCATCATGTAGAAACCTACCACGAAGTTATTGCATAACCGTGTGAAATAGCATTTATACCAATCAACATAAAGATTTTATCGCTCTGAGTAGAGCAACTTCTTATACTGATTGGTATTACCCCGAGCTGGCTAAAGCTGGAGTTTTAACAGCTTGGGGTAATAGTGGAATATAAGCCTCATCTCATGGCAAGTTTTCGTTGTTCATCAAGTTAGCCCACCATAAACAGTAGTGTTTTAACGATAAAAGTGTTCAAATTTACCTCTACTCACTGATAAACAAAAGGTAAGCAGTGTTAAATTATATTGAACCTGTATTTAGACCCCCTTCTGAGTGGAAATCACTTATTCTGCAGGTGACTAATGGTTGTAGTTGGAACCAATGCAGTTTCTGCGATATGTACACTGCCAGCCAGAAGCGTTTTCGAGCGCAAAAAATCGATAAAATAGAACAAGACTTGATCAAAGTCTCTAGTTCTCAGGCTCATATCTCTAGAGTATTTTTAGCTGATGGCGATGCCATGACACTGCCATTCGCCAGGTTGGAAGAGATCTGCTTACTTATAAAAAAATACCTACCGTCAGTGACACGGATCAGCAGTTATTGTTTGCCTCGTAATATCAACAACAAGACTCCAGAGCAGTTACAAAGATTGCGTGAACTAGGGCTAACTTTGCTCTACATCGGCTGTGAAAGTGGTGATGATGAAGTGTTGCAGCGGATCAAAAAAGGGGAAACGTTTGCTTCTTCATTGGCGGCATTGCAAAAGATTAAAGCGGCGGGGATCAAGTCCTCTGTAATGATTTTGAATGGACTCGGTGGTGTGTCTTTGTCCCGACAACACGCACTGCAATCTGCAAAGCTAATGAATGCAGCACAACCCGAATTTTTGTCAACGCTGGTGGTGACGCTACCACTGGGCACTGAGCGCATGGACGAGGCGTTTGATGGTCATTTTCAATTGCCAAATCAAATGCAATTGTTTGAAGAGATGCAGCTACTTCTGAGTCATTTAGAACTGGATAAAACTATCTTTCGTTCAGACCATGCTTCCAATTATTTAGTATTAAAAGGCGTATTGGGTAAAGATAAAGCAAGCCTATTAAGCCAAGTCGAGGCCGCAATGAATACGCCCGAACGTATTCAATTGCGACAGGAGTGGCAACGAGGTTTGTAGTGTTGCTAAAACGATATTTACGGCTCTTGAATATGGATCTCTCTTACTGGGCAAGGGATCTCTATATTGGCTTCTCTGAGTGCTTTGATTAGGCTGGCGTTGGTCTGGTATTTATCTTGGAAATAGCTTTCGGTTGCCACCCAATAACGAATACCAATCTCAATGCCTATGCTATTAAAATCATTGATCCCCACTTGTGCATGCTCGCCGTCACTCACCTGAGCACTGTCAGCTAATACTTGTTTGAGGATTGCCACGACCTGTTCTGGCTCTGTTGTGTAGCTGATATTGAGCGTGGTCTCTACCAGTTTGTTAGCAAAAGAGTTATGCAATACCTCACCGACTATATGTTTATTGGGCACATTTATCTGTTCGCCCTCTTCATTAGTCAGTACTGTCATGCCGAGGTGAATATCCTTAACTAATCCGCTCACTCCCTTCACTTCAATAGTGTTACCGACAATGAAAGGGCGGGTCACTATGATGGTGATACCTGCAGCATAGTTTGCCAACATCCCTTGCAGTGCAAGACCTGCACCTAATGATGCAGCACCAATGGCGGCAACCATAGGGGTCACGCTAATCCCAAGTTTTCCCAGGGCGATAACACCAACCAGCAGAATGATTAATATACGAACAAAATTACTGGTGAAATTGCTGAGAGTTATATCTATTTCATGTTTTTCAAAAAGGCGGGTGACAAGGTTGGATGCTTTAGCTGCAACCCATAAGCCAATTAAGAAAATTAGCGCAGCACCTAAAATACTAAAGCTATACTGCACAATAAACTCAGTGATCATGCTATAGGCATTTTGTAATTGAGCAATCTCTTGATCTAAACCTTGTTCATTCATTGTTTGGTCCTTAATACAACGTTTTCACTTTGCAGCTTACTGAAGTTAAACTGTTTTGTAACTTGGTATTTACCTTGAGAATAGTTTGTTTTCAACTTTTACTCGGATAGGTAACGATCCGTGAAGATGATCATGGTTTACTGTAAACCTTCTGTGATACGAACAAGAATAGGTTATTCTCAAGGGTAATTCTAATCAGTGAGATCCACTATGAAAGCGATTATTTTAGTTATATGTAGTTTGTTTGCGACCTCTGTCTGGGCAAATACTTATGGTATTGGCGATCAGCTGGAGACACTAAAATTACAAGATCAATACGAAGCAGATTACGCTGTTGATCAAAACGTTACTCGCGTATTGTTTAGCCGTAGCATGGACGGTGGCAACCTTATCCAAGAAGCATTAGAAGCAGATCCTGCGCTTTATGAAACTAACTCTCTCGCTTACGTAGCAGATATCAGTGGTATGCCTTCATTAATTGCTCGCTTTGTGGCGATTCCACAGTTTAAGAAGTTTGATTATAGAGTGGCACTAGATCGAGAGGGTGAGATAACTAAGGCGCTACCCGCTGAAAAAGATCAGGCGACGTTGATTGAGCTTACAGATAACAAGATCACTCAAATCAGTTATTTTGATTCAACAGAAACACTGTTAGAAGCGCTTAAATAACTTATAAGTTTATAAAAAAGGCGCGTTAAGCGCCTTTATTAGTTTGATACCAATTGCATTAAGTCTTTGACCCGTTCAGAGCTCCTCAGTCTTTTCAATTCAAAGCGCATTGGTAAAGAGGTGGTTA
>NZ_JBFRMK010000357.1:0-236 GCF_041470405.1 Shewanella sp. 10N.286.45.A1 | reverse complement strand
TATCAATGCTTTACATTAAGCTTTTTATTTCCACCTCGTAATAGCTTTTCTCTGTGACTAAAATCTTTACGTTCATCCTTCCGCTTAAACGGTGGGGTTAGGCTGCCTTGTTTGTTGCATGATAAAGTTTGTCAGTCGAGTGTGGACTTGGATAAATTTCATCGGTTTATGGCAGCAAGGGCAAGGCCGTGTCGCCCGGGCTTGGCTGATTTTTTCAAGCGGAGCAAACACTGTAC
>NZ_JBFRMK010000356.1:0-358 GCF_041470405.1 Shewanella sp. 10N.286.45.A1 | reverse complement strand
GCTGCCATAAACCGATGAAGTTCATCCAAGTCCATACTCGACTGACAAACTTTATCATGCAACAAACAAGGCAACCTAACGCCACCGTTTAAGCGGAAGGATAAACGTAAATATTTTAGTCACAGAGAAAAGCTATTACGAGGAAGCAATAAAAAAACTTAATGTAAAACATTGATATTATAGCAAAAAATAATTAGGTGTCGAGGCTAAGGGGTCTCGCTGAGCATAAAAAATGCAAATGGCTTAGCACCCACCTAAAAAGCGTAAACTCTTACGTCGATATTAACTATATAAAGGTATCACTCGGGCTTGTTCAACACTTGGGATAAGGACGCGGCTGCGCGCGGCCTATCCTTAT
>NZ_JBFRMK010000355.1:0-443 GCF_041470405.1 Shewanella sp. 10N.286.45.A1 | reverse complement strand
AAAGATCTACAGTCCCTAACTATTATGTAGGGTGGTAACGCACATTTATTGTGGTCGCTATTGAGCATAAGGATGCTATTGCCTACAATGGCGCACGATTTATTTTTACTACAGGCCACTACCATGACCGACACGACTTCAAAACCTGCTTTACCTGATCGCCTATCCGTTAATCCACGTAGCAAGCACCATGTGGAAGCTATTTTTGAGCATGAAATTGGTATTAAGCTTAATGACAAAGAGCGTTTTGATGTTGAAGAATATTGCATCAGCGAAGGTTGGGTAAAAGTGCCATCACATAAAGCGTTAGACCGTCGCGGCCAACCGCTTATGATGACAGTTAAAGGAAGGGTTGAAGCCTTCTATAAGTAAATATTGTGGTTTAAATCGATAAGCTAATCATTAGCTAACAAAGCGGACCACAAGGTCTAATGCCGATCATT
>NZ_JBFRMK010000354.1:0-5233 GCF_041470405.1 Shewanella sp. 10N.286.45.A1 | reverse complement strand
AGTAGATCAACTACTTATATTGATTGGTATAACCTATACCGCAGTAGAAATAATTAAGAAGCGCGGCCCTTCCAATTAGCTCGCTAAGGATCATCGCTCAAGCCAACATTGAATTCGAGTAAAAACTAAACTCGAAAGATCAACAGCACCTAGAGAGGATTAATAGCGTTAAGCTACAATCGCTTTCTAAATAGATGCTTACAAATACAATGAGTTTTTAGAATGATTAACAGACAATTTTGATTGGTTAACGACTATTAAAACGATAAAATACGCGCATATTCAGTTTAGTACACAACGTTGAGTTTTAACTGTACTAGGCTCAGTCAGTTAAACCCAAAATTTCTTTTCAATAATACAGTCCAATCTAATCGACTTACGCATAAATATGTCCCGGTTTTATTCACTTTAACAACTGCGACACCAAGAGGTAGACTTGAAAAATACGCCCGAACAGCATACTGGCCACATTGGTATACCAAACTTAGCACTGCTTATCCCTATGCTCGCAGCGATTGTCGCAATTACGCCTCTCGCTATCGATATGTATCTGCCTGCTATGGCAACACTTGCCAGCAGTTTTGATACCGGAATTACCCTAGTCCAGCAGTCTCTCAGTTTATATCTAGCTGGTTATGCATTAGGCATGCTAAGTTTTGGCCCGCTGGCGGATCGATACGGCCGTCGCAGAATGGTTATGATAGGTCTAACTGGCTTTATGCTAACCAGTTTTGCATTGGCATTTGTGCAATCAATAGAGGCCTTTCTTACACTTAGGTTCTTTCAAGCCTTTATTGGCGCAGCAGCGACTGTTGTGGTTCCTGGCTATATCAAAGAGGTATACGGTAATAATACTGCCAAAGGCATGTCTTATGTGAGCTTGATTATGATGTTAGCACCGCTAATCGCTCCAAGCATTGGTAGCCTAATACTAGAGCTAGGGGAATGGCACCTGATCTTCTTCATACTGGCCTTCTATGCTTGTGGATTATTGATATTAGTATCTCTCAAACTAAAAATGCCAAGTGACTCAGACTCAACGAGCCGCAGTAGCAAATCGTTTTTTGGTGCTTATGCGACGGTTTTTACTAAGCCCGGCGTTAAGCTCAATATTGCCTGTGGTGTACTAACGTCATTTGCTTTCTTCTGCTACTTAACGGCGTCGCCATTTGTCTATATGGAAGTTTTTGCTTTAGATAAGTCACTGTTTGCCATTCTTTTTAGCACCAATGTTGGCGCATTGATGCTTGCTAATGTCATCAACAGCAAGATAGTTGGACGTTACGGTTCAAAAAGAATGCTGCGAGCCTCAACCATTATGGGCGTTTTCGCAGCAAGCGGCTTGCTGTTGGTTAATATGCTAGATCTTAACTATCTGTTTACCGTCATCATGTTGTTGCCACTTATGGCATGTTTAGGTGTAATGTCTGTCAATGCAGACGCTATTGTATTGATGAAATTCCAACAAGAAACCGGCACAGCTACAGCTGTAATCGGTACTCTCAGATTCGGTTTTGGTGCTTTAGCTGGGCCGCTATTAGCGCTGTTTTATACTGGCACTGCGGTACCATTTTCAGCCTTAATGCTCGCTGCTGTTATTCTGGTTGGTTTATGCCAACTACTGAGTAAGCGCGAACCAAGTGCGTAAATGACATTGAGACTCAGCTTGGATTAAGCCACTGAGTCTTTTTATCCTTCCATGTACAATTTTTTATTGTTTCACGCTCAAGTTATTTTACTTTTCTGCCTGCTTTTCTGTAAACGATATTGAAAATTCTTCATTTAGAACGATTTAATCGCATTCTATGCTTGAAATCATATGGGTATTTTATATGATGAACTTGGCTTAAAAAGCCAGTGCTGCACAGAGACCCTGTGATAATTTTTCTTTTTGAAAAATACAGCCTATCGAGAGCAAGGATCACCGTCCAAGCTTAATTATTAGAGCGATTACCGTCGCTGTAGCTAGATACTGCATACCGTAGCGGTAACTTAGAAAGGAAATATTATGGAGAAGCTATCAGGCGCCAGTATGGTTGTCCGTTCTCTTATCGACGAAGGCGTTAAACATATATTTGGCTATCCAGGTGGATCAGTTTTAGATATTTATGACGCTCTGCACCAAAAATCCAACATCGAACATATCCTTGTAAGACACGAACAAGCTGCTGTACACATGGCAGACGGCTACGCACGTGCTACTGGCGATGTAGGAGTTGTGTTAGTAACTTCAGGTCCTGGAGCTACCAATACTATTACCGGCATAGCAACAGCGTATATGGATTCCATTCCGATGGTGGTTATATCAGGTCAGGTTCATAGTAGCTTGATTGGTAATGACGCATTCCAAGAGTGTGACATGATCGGTATTTCAAGACCCGTTGTTAAGCATAGTTTTCTAGTCACGGATCCTCGTGACATCCCAGCTATTATCAAGAAAGCATTTTTTATCGCTGCCAGCGGGCGTCCAGGTCCAGTCGTTGTCGATGTACCGAAAGATTGTATGAACCCAGAGATTTTACATGAATATCAATATCCAGAAGATATCTCAATGCGCTCATATAACCCGACTACCTCAGGACACAAAGGTCAGGTTCGTCGCGGACTTAAAGCACTGTTAGCGGCTAAGAAACCGGTTCTTTATGTTGGTGGCGGCGCAGTTATCTCAGGCTGTGACAGCCAAATTTTAGCCTTATCAGAAAAGCTGGGGATCCCGGTTGTAAGTACCTTGATGGGACTGGGTGCATTTCCGGGCACTCACCCAAACAGTGTGGGTATGTTAGGCATGCACGGCTGCTATGAAGCCAACATGACGATGCACAATAGCGATCTTATTTTTGGTATTGGCGTTCGTTTTGATGATAGAACGACCAATAACGTTGAAAAGTATTGTCCTAACGCCACTATTTTGCATATTGATATTGACCCCTCTTCTATTTCCAAAACGATAAAAGTCGATATCCCAATTGTTGGCTCTGCTGACAAAGTATTGGATGAAATGCTAGCGCAAATCGAAGCCAATGATTATGGCATTAGTGATCCTGCTGCCAATGACCATTGGTGGAGCGATATAGCACAATGGTGTGGCCGTAAAAGTTTAGACTACCAAACATCTAAAGAGAAAATTAAGCCACAGCAAGTGATTGAAGTGATGCATAAGCTCACTAATGGTGATGCATATGTCGCTTCCGATGTAGGTCAGCACCAGATGTTTGCCGCACTATATTACCCGTTTAATAAGCCACGTCGTTGGATCAACTCTGGCGGACTCGGGACCATGGGCTTTGGTCTACCGGCCGCTATGGGTGTAAAGCTTGCCAAACCTGATGAAACCGTTATCTGTGTAACAGGCGATGGTTCTATACAAATGAATATTCAAGAGCTATCAACAGCGCTGCAGTATGATATTCCGGTCAAAATCATTAACCTGAATAATCACTTTTTGGGCATGGTCAAGCAGTGGCAGGATATGATTTATGCTGGTCGTCACTCACAATCTTATATGGATTCGGTACCGGATTTCGCTAAAATTTCTGAAGCATATGGCCACGTAGGAATGACAATCAGCGATCCCGCTGAACTAGAGTCAGGCTTAGAGAAAGCATTTGCTATGAAGGACAAGCTAGTATTTGTCGACATTCATGTTGATGAAACTGAACACGTATACCCGATGCTAATTCGTGGTGGTGCGATGAATGAAATGTGGCTGAGTAAAACGGAGAAAAGCTAATGCGTCGGATTATATGTGTATTACTTGAAAACCAACCGGGTGCACTTTCTCGTGTAGTAGGGCTATTTTCTCAGCGTGGCTATAACATTGAAACCCTAACTGTAGCACCAACTGAAGATAAAACGCTGTCACGCTTGACCATAGCGGTTAATGCTGATGAAGCAGTTCTGGAGCAGATTGAGAAACAGCTACATAAACTAATTGATGTGTTGAAAGTGTCAAATATTACTGAGTCAGCGCATATTGAAAGAGAAGTAGCACTGATAAAAGTTAAAGCTAAAGGAGAATACAGAGAGGAAGTTAAACGCCTTACTGATATTTTCCGTGGGCAAATTGTAGATGTCACTCAAAGCCTGTACACAGTGCAACTCATTGGTACTAGTGAGAAGCTTGATGCTTGTATTGCAGCACTGACAGATGTTACCAAGGTGGTTGAGATCTCACGTTCGGGCGTTGTAGGTCTAGCTCGCGGCGAGAAGTCGATGCGTGCTTAGCATGTAACACTCATCCACTAAAAAGGGAGTCATTAGACTCCCCTTTTTATATTCAGCGTTTCAATAATTAGCTAAAGTGACTAATTATTTTGCATCTAATATTCTTGAACTGCCTATCTCAATTTTTCTTGGCTTTAATGCCTCAGGGATCTCTCTCTTAAGATCAATATTGAGTAAGCCATTTTCAAGGTCTGCGCCAATAACAGTTACATAATCAGCAAGCTGGAATGTACGCTCAAATCCGCGCTCAGCAATGCCTTGATATAGATACTTACGCTCTTCGCTCTGCTCTGCTTTGATGCCTTTTACCAGTAACTTGTCGCCTTCACTGGTTATATCGAGTTCATCCATGGTAAATCCAGCAACGGCCATGGTAATGCGATAGCGGTGTTCATTGAGCAGTTCGATATTGTATGGTGGGTAACCTGAATTGCCTTTGTTTGACGCGGCATGTTCAGCAAGTTGTGCCAAACGGTCAAATCCAATAGCGCTACGGTAAAGTGGTGTTAGGTCGTAATTTCTCATGGTATATCCTTGTATCAAGCAATATATTTAATTTTATTGGCCGACTCATTCAAAATGTGAATGGTTGTCGCACCGGGCTAATTTTCACTAACGTTCTCGACCCCGAAGGCATCGTAATCTTGCTAGCTAAGAACCTCATTGAGCGTCCCATAATTAATATATGTAGCCAATATTTTGCTTTTCAAGGGATGTTTAACAATTATTTTAATAATTAATACCAATTGCATTAAGTATTTGACCCGATTAGAGCCCATCTGTCTTTTCGATTCAAAACACATTGGTAAATAAATGGTGACTCCCTTTTAAACCAATGCAAAACAGAAGTGAAAAGACAGAGCACTCACGTACTGCGGCTGAGATAACAAATTAGCAAAACGCTGAATGGTCAAACTTTTAATGCAATTGGTATTATTCTAGCGACGATTTTAGTATTCACTGCGCAACTAGCATAAAAAAAGCAGCCATTAGGCTAATGCCGATCAGT
>NZ_JBFRMK010000353.1:0-252 GCF_041470405.1 Shewanella sp. 10N.286.45.A1 | reverse complement strand
TAATGCAATTGGTATAACTTAATTCTGTAACTTGACTCCCATAAGTAACCCGTAGATTTACTTTGGTTTTGTCAGTGGTTAAAGTTCGCGCTCGTGGTTCAAGTTCACCACTATGACAACTGAGTTAATCAAAAAAAATCTCCTTCAGCCTAAACTATGATTTTGGACCAAAAAATGAATGGGATCTCTATGCTGAATACGGCTTTCTAATCTGGAAACATCTTACTATTGGCATGGGTATGGGTATGGGTA